>QXZO01000215.1 GCA_009886305.1 Betaproteobacteria bacterium | reverse complement strand
AGCAAATTATGAGAAAACTCTCTCCAACCTAGCTCGCTACAAAAGTGATCTACATTTGAATCTATAGGCAGATCTCTCGCCTTATGCCACGCTTGATTGGGAGATATCTCTCCGAAATGAAGGTGAGGAGAGATATAAGAGACATAAGGTTTGGAGGGAAAATTACGTCCCTCCTTGTAGCGGCTTATTCCATTGTCGATGAAGTTTTGGAGGCGCTTTTGGGCTCCTTTTTCTCCAACTTGCCAATGAGATAAGAGGGATTTGTGCCAAGGTGTTTGAGGAAGCAAACCAATCTCGTCTAGTGCGTTTCGTTCTTGGTGCTCGATATATTTAATGTTTTTCGGTTCTGGTATTGGTCTCCTGGGTTCTGTCGAGTTCAAGCAGCCTTTTCGATAAAAAGGTGTGAAGACACGATACGGTGTTCCATCGGCTTTGTTGATGTTCCAGGGCTCCCAGAGAAGCGATCCGTTGTGTGATTCAACGTTCACTTCTGATTCTTTCAAACATTTCTTTACTAATGTGTCACGAGCTATAGCCCAAGGCTCGTATTGGCGATTCCAGAAGACATGAGATATGTGATACTGAGCCATCAATTTAGGAATCAGATCTAACGGGTCGCCTTTAAAAAAGGCGAGGCGACCGTCCAAGCTTTTATTGAGGCTTTTGAGAGAATGATGAAGCCAGACGCGACTGGCGGATCCGGGTTGGGCTTCTTTAGAGTTGGCGTCATCGTAAATATATATTGGTAAGATATTGCCGGTATGGACGGCTTTAACAAGCGCCGGGTTATCCGACAGGCGTAAATCATTTCTAAACCAAACAATTACGTTTGAAGTCATTGTTGCAAATGGTGCTGGTTTTGTAATGCCATCTGGGAATGATCCTCTATAATTAACAAATTAAATACTGTAAGCACTTTTTTTCGTTGCGATGTGAAAATCGGGCGTAGATAAATGTCTAACGTAGAAAAGACCTTGCTGAATAAGAAAAATTCAAATTTATGACGATATTGGTAACAGGTGGTTCAGGGTTCATAGGCTCAAATTTTATACGTAATGTATTGCTTTTGGGTAATGTGAGTATAGTTAATATCGATAAATTGACCTATGCAGGTAATTCTGAAAATCTCTCAGATGTTGAGGGCTCTCGCTCTTACACCTTTGTCAAAGGAGATATTGGAGATAGTGGGTTAATCAATGAATTACTCATTAAACATAAACCAAGAGCCGTTATAAATTTTGCGGCTGAATCTCACGTTGACCGCTCGATTGCGTCTCCTGAGGACTTTATTGCGACTAATGTGGTGGGTTTATTTCGCTTGCTTAATGCGAGTAAGGACTACTGGAGCGATCTGGGTCAAAAAGACAAGGATGTGTTTCGTTTTCTACAAGTCTCTACGGATGAGGTATACGGATCTTTAGATTCTTTAGACCCCGCATTTTCAGAGACTAATCGTTTCGAACCCAATAGCCCATACAGTGCGAGTAAAGCTGCCGCAGACCATTTGGTTCGTGCGTATCACCATACCTATGGCTTACCTACCTTGACTACGAATTGCTCGAATAATTACGGGCCATTCCAGTTTCCAGAAAAATTAATTCCACTGATGATTTTGAATGCGCTGGATGGGAAAGGTTTGCCGGTATACGGTGATGGCCAACAAATCAGAGATTGGTTGTACGTTACTGACCATTGCGATGCGATTTTAAGTGTTCTTAATAAAGGTTTGATTGGGGAGACGTATAACATTGGCGGTGAGTCTGAGATGACCAATTTAGATGTTGTTCGTAAGATTTGTGATGTACTCGACGAACTTCGTCCATCTTCGAGTGGTGAGTCTTACGAACATTTGATTGAATATGTCACTGATCGGCCTGGACATGATCGTCGCTACGCAGTGGATATAACAAAGGTTAAAAAAGAATTGGGGTGGGCCCCAAGGCAATCATTCGGAAGTGGAATAAAAAAAACGATCCAATGGTACCTGGATAATCAGGAATGGATCGATCGTGTACGCAGTGGGGCGTATCGAGAATGGGTAGCAAAACAATACGGATGAAAACACTAATATTTGGTGGTTCGGGTCAAGTTGGTACCGAGTTAAAAAATCTGTTTCAGTCCGATAGTAATGTTCGAATCGTGAAGCGTAATGACGCGGACTTTACAAAGCCACATTTAGTTGAAACATTAATTAACGACGTTGAACCCACGCACATCATTAATGCTGCGGCGTATACCTCTGTCGATGATGCTGAAGTAGAGGATGCTTTGGCGTTTCAAGTGAATGCCAAAGCGGTTAATGTGCTGGCTTCTTGCGCGGCAAGATATGACGCACTATTTTTGCATTACTCGACTGATTACGTATTTGATGGTTTAGGAAATCGACCATATCAAGAGATTGATGCAGCTAATCCTGTCACCGTATACGGTCAATCCAAACTCAAGGGAGAGGACTTCATTCAGATGTCTGGATGCCGCCATTTAATTTTACGTACGAGTTGGGTTGTATCAGCTACTGGTAAGAACTTTATCAAGACGATATTGAAACACGCGCAAACCAAAGATCAACTGACCGTAGTCAATGATCAGATTGGTGCGGTAACATCTGCTGGCCTTATTAGTCACGTCACTGCAGATTTAATACGGTTGGATGCTCTCACTGGTGTAGATAGTGGAATCTATCATCTTTGCTCATCTGGAGAAGCGAGCTGGTTCGATGTTGCTGTTTATGCAATAAGCCGCGCTACAAGGAAGGGCGTATCGTTGACCTGTGATCCGAATAATGTAATTCCTTGCGGTAGCAATGAATATCCTATGCGGGCCGAGCGACCACTGAATTCCAGACTGAATACTGGCA
Organism: Betaproteobacteria bacterium; assembly: GCA_009886305.1. GTDB lineage: Bacteria > Pseudomonadota > Gammaproteobacteria > Burkholderiales > Eutrophovitaceae > Eutrophovita. The sequence goes on along the minus strand of QXZO01000215.1, from coordinate 1,839 downwards.
AATTGGAAAAGATATTGACGAATCCAATACCACACTGGAAAACTTGTGTTGACGGTACAATCGATGAATTAATCACGAAAGATTTACTGAAATGAAACAAAGAAAAGGCATCATCCTCGCTGGTGGATCAGGTACACGGTTGTACCCTATGACAAACGTAGTTTCTAAGCAATTATTACCAGTTTTTGATAAACCGATGATTTACTATCCACTGTCTACACTGATGCTCGCAGGGATCCGAGAAATCTTAATCATTTCCACGCCTGAGGACCTGCCTCGTTTTGAAAGCTTACTAGGCTCCGGTGCACAGTGGGGTATTGAAATTCAATATGCCGTGCAACCTTCGCCAGACGGTATTGCCCAAGCACTTATCATTGGAGAAGAGTTTTTATCTGGTGCTCCATGTGCGCTCATACTTGGAGACAACATCTTTCATGGGTCAGGGTTTGGTGTAAAACTTCAAGAAATATCCGTGGATTCAACTAGAGGCCTCACGTTATTTGGATGTCAGGTTCACGATCCTGAGCGTTACGGAGTTGCTGAGATAAGTCGAGACGGTCGGTTGCTCGGGATCGAGGAAAAGCCCAGCCGGCCTAAGTCCAGTTATGCGGTGACAGGACTTTATTTTTACGATGAACAGGCACCAAAACTTGCAAATGAATTAACACCATCAGCAAGAGGGGAATTAGAAATTACAGCTTTGAATAATATGTATCTGAGCCGATCAAGTGTCGACGTAGAACGCTTAGATCGAGGGCACGTGTGGTTTGATACAGGAACGCCAGAGTCCCTGTCAGAAGCGGCGCAATATGTCCAGGCTATTGAGCATCGACAGGGTGTAAAGATTCATTGTCCGGAGGAAATTTCCCTTCATAAGGGATGGGTTCAGCCTCGGGAGGTTATTGAACACGCTAATCAATTTAAAAATAGTGTGTACGGTCGGTATTTAGTAAAGATGGTGGAGGATTTCAGACGTGACACTGACTGATACGGATCTACCTGGTGTTCGGTTGATTGAGCCTAAGACGTTTGATGATGAGCGTGGTTCTTTCTATGAGAGTTTTAACTTGGAAAGATTTCGTTCCGAATTAGGGCTGAAAGCAGTTAATTTTGTTCAAGATAACCATTCTGTTTCAAAGGTAGGCGTGCTGCGTGGGATTCACTATCAAACGGATCCAATGGCGCAAGGCAAGCTTGTGAGAGTTGTTTGCGGAGAAGTCTTTGATGTTGCCGTAGACCTGAGGCGTGAGTCGAAATATTTCGGGCGTTATGCTACAGCAGTTTTGAGTGCAGAGAATAGAAAGCAGCTTTGGATTCCACAAGGCTTTGGCCATGGCTTTTTAGCTTTGTCTGACCGCGTTGAGATGCTCTATAAAACAACGAATTATTACTCTAGTGCGCATGAGGTCTGTATTCGATGGGATGATCCAGATTTGGGTATCGAATGGCCAGAAATTGCTCATCCTATTGTGCTTTCCGATAAAGATGGACAGGGTTTATGTCTGGGTGAGGCTGAGCTTTTTTGAAGTTTTAGCGTGGGCTGTGTAGGGACGATTTATGGGAGTATTTCGGTCCCATCCCAAGCAAAACAACCTCCTGATTGAGCTGGCGTTAGCGCCTGGAATACGTCAATTAACTGTGATGCAGCAACTTCCGGTGTGAAGCAATTTTTGGTGGTGTGCTTAATAAATCGTTCTGAAAACTTCGTTTTAACCGTTCCCGGATGCAAACCTACAACAACGCTTTGTTTGTTCTTTCTCTTCAATTCTAGAGAAGCCGTTTTAATAAACATATTGAGCGCTGATTTCGCCATTCGGTAAGCATACCAACCTCCTAATC
>QXZO01000214.1:15140-16956 GCA_009886305.1 Betaproteobacteria bacterium | reverse complement strand
ACCTTTTGCTGTTCCATCGAGCTTCGTTAGAACAATACTGTCCACACCTAAAGCTTTGTCAAATGATTTTACCTGCTCAATTGCATTTTGACCGGTATTTGCATCTATAACTAATATGACCTCATTTGGAGCTGTATCGATAGCCTTATTCATGACTCGTTTCACTTTTTCTAACTCAGCCATTAAATGCTTTTGCGTGGGGAGGCGTCCTGCCGTATCGGCCAACACAATATCAATATCTTTAGATTTTGCTGACTGGATTGCGTCATAAATGACCGCAGCGGAGTCCCCGCGCTCCTGAGCCACGACAGTCACTTGGTTTCGTTCACCCCAAATTTTAATTTGTTGCTCAGCCGCAGCTCGAAATGTGTCTCCGGCAGCCAGTAGTACGCTTTTTCCAGCTTTCGCGAATTGCTTCGTAAGTTTCCCAATAGTTGTCGTCTTTCCAGCTCCGTTCACGCCGGCTATTAAAATGACATAAGGATGACCAACTTTTTCGTTCATGGGTTGGCAGAGGCGGTTCAATAAACACAACATCTCGGTTTTGAGGACAAATTTTACTTCTGGAGCTGTTTGAAGTTTATTTTTTTTTGTGATGGTTTTTGTTTTTTCAATGAGTTGTTGCGTTGCGTTGACGCCGACATCACTTGTTAGAAGCACTGTTTCAAGCTGTTCAAATAAATCTTCATCAACGAGTGTGCTGGAAGAAAAGATCTGGGTAATTCTTTTGCCGAGCTTGGAACGAGTCAAGGATAGACTATCAGCCCAACTTTTTCGGGGGGCTATGTCTGAAGTAGATTGAGCGGCTTCAGCTGATTTATCCGAGACTTTTGAAACTTTACGGGAATTTAGAAAACTAAACATGCTTTGTGGTGCACTACTCTCTGTTGATCTTGCTGGTTAAGGATACTCCTGAGCCTTTATTGTAAACTCTCAGTGGAAGGGTGGCTCACGTTATTTATTTCAACTGGTACGTTTAATTTAGAACCTTAGGTGATTAGCGCTATGAAAATCTATTTAGCAAGATACTTACTTATATTGAGTGCAGTCACACTCTTATTCTCTGTAGTTGGGGTCACCGACGCTAAGGAACACTCAGAATCGTCTATTTTTCAACATACGCTTACCAACGGTTTGGAAATTATCGTCAAACCTGATCATCGATCCCCTGTTGCGGCAATAATGCTCTGGTATCGTGCGGGGAGCATCGATGAAGTGAATGGACGTACGGGTATTGCTCATTTACTTGAGCATATGATGTTCCAAGGCACGGACACAACCGGGCCTGGAGAGCATGCAAGGAAAATAGCGGCAACTGGTGGTCGATCAAATGCATTTACATCCACTGACTACACAGGATATTTACAAGAGCTACATAGCTCAGAACTTGAGCTAGCCATGCAACTAGAGGCGGACCGGATGCAAAACTTGTTGTTGCGTGACAAAGAGTTCAAAAATGAACTACGAGTGGTAATGGAGGAGAGACGACAGAGAGTCGACGACAACCCTCGCGGCCTACTCATGGAGCAGTTAGCTGCCGCAATGTATGTTTCGCATCCTTACAGGACTCCAATCGTTGGTTGGATGAGTGATCTCGAACATTTAACTATGGAGGATGCTGCAGATTGGCACCGTCGATGGTATGTGCCCAACAATGCTGCATTAGTTATTGCCGGGGATGTACAGCCAGAGAATGTCGTTCGGCTCGCGCAGAAATATTTTGGAGATATAGAATCTAAATTTTTGCCTACAAGAAAACCGCAGGAAGAGCCAGCGCGCCTCGACACGGAAGACGGAAAACACCAGACTGCCGACG
>QXZO01000214.1:8029-15130 GCA_009886305.1 Betaproteobacteria bacterium | reverse complement strand
GGTAGTCGCAGAGTGACAGTTCAAGCAAACACCACTTTGCAGTCGCAAATCATTGCTTATTCTGCACCTAAGTTAGTTGATGTTGCGGCGGATTGGGAGCCTTACGCGTTATATTTGTTGGCAGGAGTGCTGGATGGACATTCTGCGGCTCGGTTACACAAACGCTTAGTTTTAGAGGAAAAAGTCGCGCACTCGGTTAGTGTAAGTTACGATGGCTTGAGGAGAGGGCCAGGGGCATTTTACGTCTCATTTTCACCTGTTGAGGGCCATACTTTAATGGAGCTGGAAGCCGGCTGGAATGAAGAGATTCTCAGACTGACCAAAGGCGGGGTTAGCGATGCAGAATTAAATCGCGTCAAAGCCCAAGTGATCGCTGGACAGGTTTTCTCGGGTGACTCCGTCCTTGGACAAGCCAGTCGGATGGGTCGTATGTGGGCAATAGGATTTGCTCCCAATGCTCCCGATGTGATCAACGATAAACTGAGAACTATTACGCCTCTTCAAGTACAAGAGGTCGCAAAAAAATATTTGGTCGGACGCCATACTACGATAGCGATTCTTGAACCAAAGATCTCTAATTAGTTTTTACCGGGGAGTATTTTATGTTGTTTGTCACAAAAGTCCTGCGGAGATTAACAGGCTTGTATTCTCGACTTTTTGTCATTTTCCTCTTTTGCCATGCATCATTTACTTACGGCCAAGCAAGGGAGCAGTGGGTGACCGATTCTGGCGTCAAAGTGATCTTTATTCAATCTGTAGGGCTTCCGATGGTTGATGTTTCAGTTGATTTCTTTGCTGGGGCAGCCTTTGATCCCGACGGCAAGCAAGGGTTGGCTCGTTTAACAATGCAATTGCTCGATAAAGGAACGAGTCAACATGATGAATATGCGATAGCAGAACAGCTTGCAGCGACGGGGTCTCAAATGGGCGGTAACTTCGATTTGGACCGATCAGGAGTCTCGCTAAGAAGCTTGTCCTATGAAGAGCCGTTGACCGCTTCGGTTTCACTTCTTTCCGATATATTAGCGAACCCAATATTTCCTGCAGAGGTGCTGGATAGAGAAAAAGAAGCCACTATTATCTCTTTGCGTGAAAGAAATACTCGCCCCAGTTCAATTGCAGCAAAATTGATGTCGGATTCTTTGTTTGGGGCGCATCCGTACCGTTCTTCTGGCATTGGAACAGAGCAGACGATCGAATCTTTGACTAGGGATGATCTAATTGCTTTTCATCAAAGGTTTTACAGGTCGAGTAATGCTGTGGTGACTATAGTGGGTGACCTAAACAATGATCAAGCAAGAGAAATAGCCGAAAGCATAACGCTTGGTTTACCAAAAGGGGCAGAACAACGCGAGCAATTGTTGGATATCACAGCAACAACTAAAGCTCAGGAATTCATTATTCCTCATGACTCAGCGCAAGCTCATATTCGCATAGGTATGGTGGGGTTCAAGCGGGGAGATCCAGATCATTTACCACTGGTCCTTGCAAACCAGATACTTGGTGGCGGTGGAATGACCTCAATTCTCTACGACGAGCTCCGAGAACGCCGAGGGATGACTTACGGCGTAGGAAGTTATTTTAATCCTCTGAAAGATCCTGGGGCCTTTATAGTCGCTTTTCAAACCAGAAAAGACCAAGCCTGGGAGGCGCTAGAAGTCACGTTAAATATTCTTAGAGAGTTTATTAAGAATGGTCCAGACGCTGGTCAGGTTGAACGCGCAAAAAAATACTTTGTTGGTGCATTTGCTTTGAATGTGGATAGTAATGGTGAGTTACTAGATTATTATTCAACAATTAATTTTTATGATTTGCCGTTAAATTATATTGACAGTTTCTCGAGCCGTGTTGAGGCAGTGACACTAAATCAAATCAGAGATGCAATCAGTCGTCGGATGAGCTTGGATAAAGCTGTGCGGGTGATTGTTGGACCTGAAAAACTTTCGATCAAACCTAATGGGTAATGCGGTTAGGATTATCGGTGGTGATTTAAGAGGTAGAGTCCTACATTTTCCTGATTTGGATGGCCTTAGGCCAACTCCAGACCGAGTCAGAGAAACTCTATTTAATTGGCTCGGACAAAGACTAGACGGCTTGGTATGTTTGGATTTATTTTCGGGTAGTTCAGCTTTAGCCTTTGAAGCAGTCTCCCGTGGCGCTGCTCGCGTTGATTCTGTTGATGTCAATTCAAAAGCGTGCGCGTCAATCCGAGAAAACTGTCGTAAGACGGAGGTCGTAAATATAGCTGTTACGTGTTCTGAAGCGACCGACTTCCTTCGACAAAATAGGCAACTATTTGATGTTGTTTTTTTGGACCCACCTTTTGCGCAAAACGGGCTTATTGAAGATGTATTAGCGGTTTTAACGAAGCATCTCTCTAATGGATGTAGAATCTACTTAGAGTCGGCTGACGATATCGAGATTCCGCAGGATTTCAAGTCTTTAAGGGTAGCGAAAGCCGGCCGTGTTCACTTCGCGTTATGGGAGTTTCAAAGACAAGATGCAAAATGAAATAAAAAGAGTAGTTTACCCAGGCACATTTGACCCGTTGACATCGGGTCACGAGGACCTTGTACGCCGTGCGTCGTGTGTTTTTGATGAGGTTATTGTGGCAGTTGCTGACAGCCGCGCTAAACAACCGTTGTTTACCTTAGAGGAACGTGTACAGGTCACTAAGGAAGTACTTCAGCCTTTTGATAACGTGTCAGTTATGGGTTTTGAAGGTTTATTGATGGACTTTATACAGAGGCAAGGGGCTCAAATCGTTTTGAGGGGGTTACGGGCTGTTTCTGATTTTGAATACGAATTTCAGCTGGCCGGTATGAATCGCAACCTATACCCAGATGTTGAAACTTTATTTTTGACTCCTGCAGAGCAGTACACTTTCATATCCGCGACGATGGTCAGAGAAATTGCTTTATTTGGCGGTGATGTTTCTGCATTTGTTAACCCGATTGTTCTCAAACGCATAAAGCAGAAAATGAGTGCGACTGGGAGTAAATAATGTCTTTGATGATAACGGATGATTGTATCAATTGTGACGTTTGTGAGCCTGAATGCCCCAACGAGGCGATTTACCAAGGCGAGGACATATACGAGATAGATTCAGATAAATGTACTGAGTGCGTCGGACATTTTGATAACCCTCAATGTCAAGAGGTGTGCCCCGTAGACTGTATCCCCGTAAATCCTAGTCGCATAGAGACTAAAGAGGCATTACAAAAAAAGTATGAGTATTTGATGAAAGGGGTCTTAGATCGAAATTAGGTTATTTTTGACACTTCGGACAGTAAAAAGATGACCTTTGTCCTATCGCGACTGATCTAATGATTGCTTTGCATTTGTGGCACGGCTCCCCAGCTCGACCGTAAACCATGTATTGCTGTTGGAAGTAACCCGTAGACCCGTCGGTTAAATAAAAGTCTTGAAGGCTGCTCCCTCCAGCTCGAATAGCCCTCTCAAGAGTTGTTTTAATGGCGACAATTAAAAGCTCTAGTTTTGGACGAGTTACTTTATAGGCCTGCCGAGTCGGGCTTATGCCAGCATGAAATAACGATTCGTTAGCGTATATATTTCCCACGCCAGTAACAACCTGATTATTCATAATCTGTAACTTGATAGATGAGGATCTAGTACGCAGCTTTTGATACAGAAAATCACGATTGAATGCCTCATCCATCGGCTCTGGCCCCAAGTGTTTTATCAAGCGGTGATCGTAGGGATTACTAGCGGTCCATATGAGTGCGCCGAATTTTCTCGGGTCTCTGTAACGGATAATTGTGTTATTCGCTGTGTAAAGATCATAATGATCATGCTTAGTGGGAGCTTCATGGAAGGAACTGAGAACCCGCAGACTTCCGGACATCCCTAGATGAATGATCAACCAACCAGCGGAACAATCAATCAGAATATATTTTGCTCTACGTTTAATCGATCTGATTTCTAGACCCTGCAAAACCTTACAAAGATCTTTCGGTATTGGCCATCGAAGTTTTAGATTACGAAGAACAATCTTCTCTATCGTTTGGCCTACCAGAAAAGGCTCTATCCCTTGTTTGGTAATTTCAACTTCCGGTAACTCAGGCATTAAATTGGACTCTTACTCAAAGGGTACGTGCTACCTCATAAGGATCTATTAATCTTAGACCTGCATCGTTTCCTACTTTGTATAAGATGTCTTCATCGGATCGTCGTAAAAGATAGCCTTTTTCTATCTTTTTTATGGATACGCCTATCTGGCGCCCGTTTTCAAATGAAATTTTAATTGAGTCGAATTCAGAGTCAGGCGACTCCCTCGTGATGATTGTCTCTGTAGCGGTAGTATATGGCCAACCCATTGCCCAGATCTTTATTTTGGAAGGAGTGATCGCCGGTAAGTTTTCAGTTTCAGATGTCATGGACCACATTCCGTTAATTCCGCGCTCTGCGCGCCACGTCTTTGTTTCGAAAACCACAGGAATTTCTTCGGCGCCTAATATTCTTCTGTCGACTACTTTGATGGGATCATAGGGCAAATTATATCCATGGTGTGTTTTCGTCAGGAAGGTTCGGTTGTTGACCTGAACATATTGTTCGTTAGTCACCTCATTAATGTCGCCAAATTTAATAACTTCTTGATCTAGTGTTACAGCATATTTTGGGGGTTCAAATCCAAAATTTTTAGAAATTTCTTTAATCTCATTAATGACGGGCGCCTCTGCAAGGTCGAGAACGAGTTTTATGACTTCAGAGTTCGCGCGAGCTCGAAATGGTTTGGTGATGGACCATGTGGTTTCGCTTCTTTTAAAGTCCATCTCGAAACTGTTGTTTTTGACGATCGAAATTTGTTCGATTTTATTTTTATCTAGAGCCACGAGACGATCGGATTTCGCGGCCTCAGGCTCTTGGTTCGAAATCAGATACGCGCCTAGCAATGCAAGAATTGCAACTAGCAGTATATTAAGTAGCAGTCGAGATTTCATGCCCTACGCCGTAGCCACCAAATGAGTGTGCCGGCAATTAACAATCCAATTGGCCCTGCAAATAAGAATCCGGAAACAATTAACGATATTGCTAACGGCGGCAAATTTAACGACATATCGATCCTGGATTTAGGTGCAATTGATATCAACGTATCATCACCAGAGATCCAGTTGACAATATTGGTGATTAAATCAGAATTTCCCAGAGAAGCTAGAAACTCATTTGAAAATGCTTTCCCGGAACCAACAACGACCACTCTTTGTCGTTTGTCATCAACATTTCGTTCCATAGCTGCTGCTATGGTTATGGGACCTTTAATGTCCTCATCTTCTTGATAGGTGGCATTTTTGAGGCCGCGTGTTTCTATCCAACCCTGTGGGGCGACCGTGATTAATGGGGTGAAGCTGTATCCAGTGCTATTTAACTCGAAAATTCCGCGCGCGTAAGGAAAAACCGTATTGACATTCATTAATTCAGTTACAGGATGATCAGCGTACTGTTGTGCGAGCGAAAATGCTATTGAACCATTCTGTGATCGAGCCCGGGGATCAATTACAACGCCTTTCGGTAATGCGATACCAAGTGCCTGAGCTATAGCGTCTAATCCCGCAGTAGTCTCGTCGTCAACCAGCCATAGCAAATTTCCGCCTCCCTGAAGATATCTCTTTATTCGATTTACTTCTCCGGGGAGCAATGTAACTGTAGGCGCGCCGATAACTAACACGGATTCATCAGGACTCAGGTCCTGCCCAGAAGCAAAATTTAAAATATCCAACTGAAAGCCGCGTGCAGAGAGTTTTTCCCCAAGGTCACTAAGATCCTTACTTCCTTGTCTCGAGAAATCTCCTTCACCGTGACCTACCAGAGCAGTGATGACTTGTTGCTTAGTCCTCATCAGACGAATGAGAAGGTTTGTTAGGTCTTGTTCGTTAAGTGTTTTAAGTTTCTCTGTGCGACCGTCTAGTTCAACAACTAATTCCCCGTTAACGGTGACTCCCGCTTTTTTTGCGGCAAATGGATCCTCTCTAGGATTAACAAACGTAAATTGAAGGTTATTTTTTTCAAGCTGATAGGGTGCGAGAAAGTTAACAATAGGCTGCCGTAAATCACCTTCAGCATCAGTAGTAACAAACGCGGTGATACTAACTGGTGCATCGATTTTCTTGAGTATTTCAACGGTCGCTGGAGAGAGCGTGTTTCGTTGGCTATGCGTTAGGTCCCAACGAATATTAGACTCTTCTGCCAGGAAGATCACTGCGGCTGCTATACCCAGCAAAAGGCCTACAAACAAGCCGTTTTGAATAAGGAGCTGGAATCTAAATTTAGCGTTAATTTTCATGCGCTTAAACGTTCCGAATCAAGTTTGCGAATGGATAAAAAGATAAAGAGCGTAATCACAATCAAGAAAAAAGTGACGTCAGGTAGCGAGACATAACCGTCTAAGAACCCTTCAAACCGCTTCGAAATTGATACCCAATTAAGCCAGCTACCCGGATCTGAAGCTGCGAGGCCAATGACCCAAAAGCCCATAAAAACAGCTAATGTCATGACGGCTGCCACGACCGGATTCATGGTTAAGCAAGAGATGAAAATTCCAATCGAAGAGAACGCCATGCCTAACAGTAAGAGTCCTAACAGATTGGCGGCGATTAGGCCTAAATCAATTGCACCACCCGCAAGTAATGACAAGGACATTACTGCTATCAGTGTAAGGATTAAGCACAGGAATGCCACCATGGCAGCAAATTTACCGACTATGATTTGTGTCATGGATATAGGCGCAGATACAAGTAGCGCCATAGTTTGGTTACGCTTCTCCTCGGAGATGAGTCTCATCGTCAACAAAGGGATGGACATCAGTAAAACCATTTGGGCGGCTCCGAACATTGGGACAATGGCGAGTTCTGTGAGCCCAGGCGCATTAGGCGTTCTCGCAAGTTGCGCTTGGATGATCATGAAATTGTTTACTTTGTCCAGAAAGACAATAGCAAGAATAACTTGAACAAACGCTAAGACGACCCAAGCCAAGGGAGAGGCAAACATTGACCGGAGCTCTTTTAACGCAATAACAAAAATCATTTTATATTCTTCAATCTTTCACGTGGTAAAAGGGTGCAGATCATGCGGCTGTTTCCTCTT
>QXZO01000214.1:0-8019 GCA_009886305.1 Betaproteobacteria bacterium | reverse complement strand
GTCCTTGAACACTATGTTGCACAATAGCATCTGTCGGATCATCTTCTAATTTAATCCCTGAAATACGATACACACCCTCTCGCACCAACGAGATTTTTGCGTTTGATAATTTGTCCTCAAGTGTTTCCTTTGTCGGCGGAGCGCGGAAAGAAACCTGAATGGATTTTCCAGATCTGAATTTTCTTAGGCCACCAATGTCATCGTTAAAGACGACTTTACCCTTGTGTAGAATCTGAACGCTATCGCAAATCGCTTCGACCTCTGGAAGAATATGAGTCGAGAGAATGACGCTGTGGTGTTCTCCTAACTCTTTAATCAGGGATCGAATTTCTATTATTTGGTTAGGATCCAATCCCACAGTCGGCTCGTCTAGAATAACCACTTCGGGTTCATGAATAATGGCTTGTGCAATGCCAACACGCTGCTGAAACCCTTTTGAAAGAGAGCCGATTAAGCGTTGGCTCATTTCGGTTAAGCCTGTTTTTTCCTTGGCGATATCTATAGCTGATAGAAGCCTTTTGGAATTAACCTTGTGTAGCTTTGCGACTAACTTTAAATATTCGTTGACTCTAAGTTCTTTATAAACAGGTGGGATTTCAGGCAAGTAACCAATTTTTGTTTTTGCAACAATTGGATCGTCGATTAAATCGATACCGCACACTTTTATCGAACCTTCGGTGGGGGCGAGGTTACCCGTAATCATCTTCATCGTTGTCGATTTTCCAGCCCCATTAGGCCCTAACAGTCCGATTATTTCGCCTTTCTTTAATGCTAACGACACGTCACTGACGGCAACGTTATTGCCGTATTTCCTCGTTAGTCCAGAGGCGGACAATGTTAGGGAGTTATCTGTATCGGCCATATTTTTATAGTTAAAGCTTGGTGTTAACGGACGTTGCTGAATAGGAATCGTATGATGCCTTTACGTTTAATTTTTGGTAAAAGCGTTTGTAAATCTGGTCACAATAAGTGAGGTAATATACCAAAGTTAGGCCCTCTTTGATGGTTGAGGGCATTATCGGATGATAGACAATGTGAATTTTTTGCGCTAATCCTGATCATAAGGCCTTTAAAGAACCCTCTTGTGAGCGAATTATGAAAATACTTTTATCTCTGTTCATCAGCTCTTTTTTTTATATAAGCCCCATATCGGCTAAAACCGTACACGATGGCTTTGGTCCCTGCGACGGGTGTGTGCCGTCTTTGCACGGGAGCATCAATGGGTTTCAAATTTCCCAAAGTGACGAAGACTTTATTCCTTCGCAAGACGCTCGTCCAAGGGACTCTCGGAGTGGTGCGTTCCGTCCAGATTTAATGTATCTATTCTTGGTCGCAGAATTCGCGAGACATAACAAGTTGTATGACCTCTCTGCAGAAACACTTGTTAAAATTCTTCGGAGCGAAGAAAGAGCAGACATTGCGGAAATGGCTGCTGATGCGGCCAACGTCGCGCGTCGTTTAGATTTGGCATTAGAGGCAGCAAAGGTCTGGTTTCGTTTGGATCCAGATTCGATTAAGGCACGTTTTGTTTACTTAACTGTCATTTTGAGCAATAACGAATTTTCGACGGCAAAGCCACTAGTAGATGATTTCTTGAGCAACAACGAGAGCGAGCCTGAGAAAAAATTGCAGTATGTTTCTGAATTGGTGGCTAGAGCACAGGATCGAGAGGGTGGATATCGTTTCTTAGTAGATGTGACCCAGCAGACTCCCGGTTCTTTTTTTAAATCTTTGTTGCTCGGCCAATCCGCTTGGAGGGCTGGACTTGCGCAAGACGCAATTGTGCGTGCTGATGAAGCCCTAGTCTATCAACCAATGTCTGAGGACGCGGCATTGCTTAAGGCTTCGGCATTACGTCAAGTTGATGGTGAGCGATCGATTGGATTTTTGTCCGAATTCTTAGAGTCTCATCCTGACGCAAACGGAGTTCGAACAAGTGTTGTTGGGGACCTGATCAGAGAGGAGCGGTATGAGGACGCAATTCCTCATCTCCAACATTTAGCTCGAGAAGACGCAAGTAATGCAAATATCCGATTTACGTTGGCTTTAGTGTTATTCGAAGTCGGTGAATTTGAGGAGTCCAAAGCTAGAGTGCATCGCGCGCTTTCTCTGGGATATGAGGACCGAGCGTCTGCCTATTTTCAATTAGGCCTCATCGATGAGAAATTAGAAGCGTTTCCGGCAGCAGCCAATTGGTTTTCGAGCGTACCCAAGGGGGGGCGATTCATTGAGGCTCAAACACATTTGGCTAAAATTAAGTTAGCGACAGAAGGTCTCGATCCGACGGTAGCATATCTCAACCAAAGGGCTAATGAGACGCCGGAGTATTTCGTGGTTTTTGTAGAACTTCAGGGCATGATGTACCGAGAGTCGGGTAAGTTTGATGAGTATTTTGCTGTGCTTGATGAAGGGTTAGCAGCAGAGCCGGATGAGCCTAGTCTTCTTTATAGCTCAGCTATGGCCGCTGAACAACTTGGTCGCCTTGATGTGCTGGAGATGAGGTTGAGACGATTAATCGAGTTGCAACCTGATAACGCTCAAGCCTACAACGCACTGGGGTATACGCTAGCAGATAAAACCGATCGATTTGATGAAGCTAAGTCCTTGCTAGTTCGTGCTCTGGAACTGTCACCTGATGACCCTGTTTACATTGACAGCATGGGGTGGATTGAGTTTAAGCTCAAGGATTACGATAAGAGCATTACTTTACTGCAAAGAGCCTATGAACTTGAGCGACATCCCGAGATAGCAGCACATCTTGGCGAGGCGCTTTGGGCGCAAGGCCGTGAAGTCGAAGCGAAATCGGTTTGGACCAGTGCGTTCGATCAATTCCCCGATAATGACGTGCTCCTTGAAACTTTGGAACGGTATGGGCTTGATTAGGATATGGGGATTTTGTATTTCTGTTTGTGTCCTTTTGACTGGCTGTTCGCTATTTCACGAAGCTAGATCATTAAAAAGAGCTGGCGTCTACGGAGATTTCGAGTTATCCGGGCGAATAGCAGTTCAAGTCGATGGTGAGGGTAGTTCTGCTCGGATAAAGTGGAGCCATAGGGGCGACGTTGATGCTGTCGACGTTTATACTCCTATTGGGTCAATTGTGGCAGTGATATTGGTGTCGCCACGCACAGGAGCAGTTCTCGAAACAAAGGACCAAGTTTATGAGGCGGCCTCCGTGGAGGCTTTGACCCAGCGTGTGTTGGGTTGGCGGTTACCTTTAGCTGGGTTGAAATATTGGGCCCAAGGTCAGGCCAATCCTCTGGTGGTAACAGATGGAGTGGCATCGAGAGATGCACAACAGCGCTTAACGTATCTAGAGCAAGATGGATGGAAAATCACTTTTGAGAGTTACGTTGAGAAGTCCATGCGTCCTCGCGTCATCAGGCTTGAGTTTCAAGATCTCAAAATACGTTTTGTTTTAGACGAGTGGGAAAGGCTCGACTTGTGATGACTCGAGCTGGTTTCGAGTATTTTCCAGCCCCATCCAAGATTAATCTATTTTTACGAGTAATAGGGCAGCGAGAAGATGGTTACCATTGTTTGCAGACTGTATTTCGTATGTTGGACTTTGCTGATTCGATCGGCTTTCGACTAATTCCACAGAAAACAATTAGGCGTGTATCGCAGCATCAATGGCCTGAAACCGATGATTTGGCGTTACGTGCCGCTCGTTTGCTGGCTAAACACGGCTCAATAAAGCAGGGGGTCGAGTTGGACATTGTAAAACGGATTCCATTTGGAGGTGGGCTAGGAGGAGGTAGCTCCGATGCTGCAACAGTCCTTTTGGTGATGAATAAATTGTGGGGCATAAATTTCACAAGAAGTGAGCTGCAGAATTTGGCTGTCGTGCTGGGTGCAGACGTTCCTTTCTTTGTGTTTGGTCGCAGCGCTTTCGCTGAGGGTATTGGTGAGCGGCTCTCACCTCTAGAGGTAACTGGTGCCTGGTATCTGGTGGTTCACCCTAATTGCTTTGTTTCTACTCAAACCGTGTTTAGTCATCCGGAATTGACACGAAATTCCAAACCCATCAAAATAGCGGACTTTTCTTTGTGTGAGGGTCAGAATGACCTCCAAGAGGCGGTATGCCGGTTATATCCAGAGGTGTTGTCGGCATTAGAGTGGCTAGGTCAGTTTGGGGCCGCTGCGATGAGTGGTTCTGGTTCGAGTGTGTTTTGTTCGTTTACAAAGCTAGACCAAGCAAACGCCGCGTTAGCACAGATTCCGCCTGAATGGTTTGGGTTTGTGGCTCGAGGATTGGATTGCCATCCGATGATTGATTGGATGGGTGATTAGACAGACAAGTTTTTGGGGAGTAGCCAAGTTGGTTAAGGCACCGGATTTTGATTCCGGCATGCGAAGGTTCGAATCCTTCCTCCCCAGCCAGATTTTTTACTGAAGTCATGGCGGATTATGAATAACGCTAAGCTTCAATCCAATAAACATAGCTCTTTCCTTCGGTTGATTGTCGGATAAACTATTAAAAATTTCATTCTGGAGAGCTTCAAGAGTATGGCCTACGAAAGTTTAATGGTATTTACGGGTAATGCTAATCCGGTTTTGGCTACGCAAGTGGCCAAGCACTTAAATATAGGCCTGGGCCGAGCAACCGTTGGCAGGTTCAGTGACGGAGAAGTCATGGTCGAGTTATTGGAGAATGTCCGTGGTAGAGATATTTTTGTTCTTCAATCTGCGTGTACCCCCACGAATGAAAGCCTGATGGAGATATTGCTGATGGTTGACGCGCTGAAAAGATCGTCGGCTGGGCGTATTACTGCGGCGATACCTTATCTGGGGTATGCGCGTCAAGATCGAAGGCCGCGTTCTGCAAGAGTGGCGATCAGCGCTAAAGTTGTTGCTAATTGCTTGCAAGCTGCCGGTGTGGACCGATTGCTAACCATGGATTTACATGCGGACCAAATCCAAGGGTTTTTTGACATACCCGTTGATAACGTTTATGCCGCGCCTGTCCTTTTGGGGGATATCTGGAAGTGCGGCTATGAAGATCTAATCGTTGTGTCCCCCGATGTGGGCGGTGTAGTTCGAGCCAGAGCTTTAGCAAAGAGGCTAGAGTCAGACTTGGCAATTATTGATAAACGTCGGCCGAAACCCAATGTTTCCACTGTGATGAATATTATCGGCGAGGTAGATGGCAGAACATGCGTTCTCATGGATGATATGGTGGATACAGCAAACACACTTTGTGAGGCAGGAGCTGCTCTCAAAAGAAAAGGTGCTAAAAAGGTTCTGGCCTACTGTACTCACCCCGTGCTATCTGGGAAGGCGATAGAGAGAATTGCTAGCTCAGAGATTGATGAGTTGGTGGTGACGGATACTATTCCCCTTTCAGATGAGGCTCAGGAGTGCGATAAAATACGCCAACTATCAATTGCTAATCTTTTTGCTGAGACAATTCGTCGTATTAGTGATGAAGACTCTGTGTCATCTTTGTTCATAGATTAAAAAACGATATTGCTTGCTAGGTTAAACTAGCGTTTTTGTTCGGGAATTGAATTGGTCGCGAGGACATTCCCTTTTAAATTGGAGAAATAAAATGTCAGATATGAAAATTAATGCCGAAGTTCGATCTGCGCAGGGAACGGGTGCGAGCCGCCGTCTCCGCAGAGTGGGTAAAGTTCCAGGTGTAGTATACGGTGGTCAGTCAGAGGCTGAGATGATCGAACTCGATCATAAGGAAACTTTGCAGCAACTTAAGAAGGAAGTATTTCATTCCTCCATTCTCGATATGTCCTTAGGCGGAAAATCAGAGAAAGTGCTGTTGCGGGACTATCAGATGCACCCATGGAGGATGGAGATATTACATGTTGATTTTCAACGTGTGTCGGCGAAAGAAAAGATTACCATGCGAGTGCCACTCCATTTCACTAACGAGGAAAATGCACCAAGCGTGAAGCTCGGTGGAGGTGTTGTGAATCGAATTGAATCTGAAGTTGAGGTGTCTTGTTTGCCTGGAGTCTTACCGGAGTACATTGAGGTTGATTGTGGTGCGTTGGAGGTTGGACAATCAATACATTTGTCTCAATTAAACCTGCCGGATGGCGTAGAGTCTGCGCACTTAGCTAGAGGCGGAGAGGACCTTGGTGTCGTGGCCATACAAAAAGCTCGAGGCCCCGTCGCTGATGATCCAAGTGGTGATTCAGAGGGTGGCGAAGAGGCTGCATCTGAAGAATCTGAAGATAAGGGTGAGTCAAGCGAGGCTTAAGTCGTCTTTAATGTACCCAAAAGCCGAGCGCCAATTGATGCTCGGCTTTTTTTATAATTGTGGTGATGGATAATAATTAGGTATGAAACTGCTCGTAGGGTTAGGGAATCCAGGTAGTAAGTACGGTGAGACTCGGCATAATGTCGGGTTTTGGTGGTGTGATCAATTGGCTTCTAGCTTAGTTACTCCATTTGAGCGTCAATCAAAATTCTCTGGGGATGTGGCACGAGCTAAGGTGGGCGAGGCGGATTTTTGGCTCTTAAAACCTCAGACTTTTATGAACGAGAGTGGTCGGTCGGTCCAATTAATGTGCAGTTTTTATGGTATCGACGTGAATGACATTCTGGTGATTCATGATGATCTCGATTTAGAGCCAGGCATCGTCAAACTCAAGCAAGGAGGCGGTCATGGGGGTCATAACGGCATCAGAGACATTGGTCATCATCTTGGGCTCAATTTTTGGAGGTTGAGAATTGGTGTCGGTCATCCAGGGGATAAACGTCTGGTGTCTAACTACGTGCTTCACGCGCCGCAAAGAGTCGAAGAGGATTTGATTAATGGGGCGATAAAGCGATCTCTTGATGTGACATCGGAGATTATGGCTGGGAAGATTAGCCAAGCCATGCTGGTGTTACACACATCGAATACAACACCCTAAACGTATCAGTGCTTATTGAGGAAAAAATAATATGAAGTGTGGAATTGTAGGATTGCCAAACGTTGGGAAGTCGACCTTATTTAACGCGCTGACTAAGGCTGAAATTTCAGCTGAGAATTATCCATTTTGTACGATTGAGCCTAACGTTGGTGTGGTGGAAGTGCCTGACGCTCGGCTCGATAAATTGTCATCAATGGTGGTACCAGAGAAAACTGTTCCCGCACTTGTCGAATTTGTCGACATTGCAGGATTAGTAAAAGGTGCTTCGCAGGGTGAAGGCTTGGGGAACCAGTTTTTGGCAAATATTCGAGAAACCGACGCTATAGCCCATGTTGTCAGGTGTTTCAGTGACGAAAATGTTGTTCATGTCGGTGGTAAGGTTGATCCACTCTCTGATATCGAGGTTATAAACACTGAGCTTGCACTCGCGGATTTGGCATCCATAGAAAAACAACTAGTTCGCTACGGAAAACAATCACGGGCTGGAAATGATAAGGAAGCCAAGCGAATTGTAGATGTACTTGAAAAGGTCGAGATTGTCTTAAACCAGGGGCTCGCAGCGCGCACGATAGATCTATCCAAAGAGGAACGCGATGCGCTTCAACCATTTTTTTTGCTAACTATGAAGCCAGTGATGTATGTAGCAAATGTTAGTGAAAAAGGATTCACTCAAAACCCATTACTGGAGGCGGTAAAGGTGCTTTCTGAAAAGGAGGGTGCCAACGTCGTCGCGATATCAGCGGCACTTGAGGCTCAATTGATAGAGCTAGAAGATGAAGAGAAAAAGATGTTTTTGGCGGATATCGGAATGGAAGAGCCTGGATTAAACAGGGTTATAAGAGCAGCCTTTGAATTGCTGGGCTTGCAAACATATTTTACTGCCGGTAAAAAAGAGGTACGAGCGTGGACGGTTCGTCGAGGTAGTTCGGCACCCCAAGCTGCTGGTGTGATTCACACGGATTTTGAAAAAGGTTTTATTAGAGCTGAGGTTGTGAGTTACCCAGATTTTATTCAATATGGTGGAGAAGCCCGAGCTAAGGATGCGGGTAAAGTCAGATTAGAAGGTAAGGAGTATATCGTGGCTGATGGTGATGTTATGCACTTTAGGTTTAATGTTTAGTTTTAGGATTAACTGTTATTT
>QXZO01000213.1:6629-20170 GCA_009886305.1 Betaproteobacteria bacterium | reverse complement strand
GCGAAATTTCATTCCGAACTTAGACAAGACCAACCACACCCAGAAGCGCACCTATTGCCATTAGTAACACTAAATGCATTCGAGTTTTCCAAACAATTAAAGCCACTACGACCACACAAAGTAGTGCTGAATACTCTGAAAAATACCTCACCAAGATTAATGCTGTAGAAAACAATAACCCCACGACAATCGGCGAGGAACCAATCGCAAACGACTGCACCGATAGTCGATGACTATTTTTTTGACGCCATCGTGAGACATACAAAGCAAAGATAGCGGAAGGCACGATCATCGCGACCATGATCAACAAGGCCCCAATAAATCCCGCTATTTGATATCCCAGGACAGCGACAAATAACGCGTTTGGGCCTGGTGACAATTTCCCCATAGTAACCGCAGCCAAGAACTCCTCACTGGATACTAGAGATAGTCCATCAACCACAACCCGGTGCATATCAGGAGCCACCGTCATCACACCACCAATAGCTAAAAACGATAAGAAAGCGAATTTTCCCAACAGAGTCAACCAGATAATAAAACTCATATTTGAGCCTTTCTCTGCTCTCGATGAGACTGAAGCGAATGACGAGCCCATAAATATGAAATAGCCCCGCATCCAAGAACAGCCCACACGACCGACAAGCGCAGATATCCAACCATATAGGTCACAATGGCGACAATCAGAATTGGCACGAGTCGTCCTACAACATCTGTTTGTATCCCGGAAAGAAGCCTGAGCGCTGTTCCTAGAGTCATGCCAACCGCAACAACTGACATTCCGTTTATCGCTCCCGCAAATGGTGAACCAACCGCCACTTGATTGTAGCTACTTGCCAACGTCAAAATCACAACCAATGGCAGGATAAGCATCCCCAACAAGGCCATAATAGCGCCCTTAGCTCCGAAAAATCGATCTCCGATCATCAATGCTAAATTACATACGTTTGGTCCGGGAAGGACTTGGGATAAGGTAAACATTTCTAAAAATTCGGTCTGTGAGAACCACCTCCGCTGATCTACTAGCGTTCTTTGCATGACGGTAATTACTCCACCAAATCCTTGCAATGTTATTAGCGAGAAAACATAAAAC
This sequence comes from Betaproteobacteria bacterium, assembly GCA_009886305.1. GTDB lineage: Bacteria > Pseudomonadota > Gammaproteobacteria > Burkholderiales > Eutrophovitaceae > Eutrophovita. The sequence goes on along the minus strand of QXZO01000213.1, from coordinate 19,080 downwards.
AAGTCAAAAAGATTACAAGGTTTAGCGTCAGAATTATTTGATCTCATAGTGTGATGGATAAAAACATAAATAATCAATGAGGTGAAAAATCTCGAGTTTTACCGCGCGAGAATTGAGACGCAATAAGGGATATCATACGGGAAAGAAAAACACATACGGATTCATATCTGCAATCGATTAATAACAATATATGTCCTCATTAAAACTTAACCAGCTCAATGACTACGACCTAACGAACCTAAATAGAGGGATCGAAAAAGAGAGCTTACGCGTCTCTAAATCAGGACAATTAAGTCAGCTAAGGCACCCTGAAGCACTCGGCTCAGCATTAACACATGGAAATATCACTACAGATTTTAGCGAATCCCAACTAGAGCTAATAACGGACACGCACAGCAAGGTAGATGATTGCCTCAGCCAATTGAGAGAAATTCATCAATTTGTCAGTCGCAATGTCTCATCAGAGCTTCTTTGGTGCTCGAGTATGCCGTGTATGTTGCCACAGGATCAAGATATTCCAATCGCACAATTTGGAGCGTCAAATATCGCAACCGCTAAAACGGTTTACCGACGCGGATTAGCAGTAAGGTACGGCGCAAAAATGCAAACAATTTCTGGAATTCATTACAATTTTTCAATTTCCAATGAGACTTGGTCCAGGATCTATGGCAAATCTAATGATCGTAATGAATTGATAACCATTAAAAATCAGCATTACTTCTCATTAATACGAAATTTTAGAAAGAATGCGTGGTTGCTTCTTTATCTCTTCGGTGCTTCTCCCGCTGTCTGCGACTGTTTTGTTAAAGGTCGGGTACACCATTTAAAAAAAATGTCTAATGGGACTCGTTATCTCCCTCATGCTACATCTCTAAGAATGGGCCCGCTGGGATATCAAAGTGATGCGCAGTCAGCAATCAGCGTAAGCTACAACAATCTAAAAAGTTATGCTCAATCACTCTACGATGCCCTTACACAACCTTATCCTCCTTACGCTGCCATCGGACTAAGCAATCAGGGACAACCGCTACAATTATCCGACGCATTATTGCAAATTGAAAACGAATTTTACGGGACGATACGACCAAAGCAACCTATCCAATTTGGAGAACGGCCACTATTGGCCCTAAACAAAAGGGGCGTTGAATATGTAGAGGTACGTTGCGTTGATCTCGATCCGTACGAAGAAATCGGAATCAACAAGGAGACTATAGCCTTTATTGACACGTTTTTACTCTTCTGTCTCATGTCCAAAAGCTCTACTGATTCGATAGAAGAAGACCGATCTAACAGTGAAAATCAATATCTTATCGCTGAACGCGGTCGAGACCCGAACTTGAAACTAAAACGAGATAAAAGCTACCTATCAGTGAAGGATTGGGGACAAGATATCCTTGAAGCATGTCAACCTTTTGCGCTGAAGTTAGATGAAGCAAATAAAACCAATGACCATACTCAATCGCTATCCAATGCGCTTAAACGCATTCAAAATTCAGATAAAACACCTTCCGCAAGAGTATTACAAGATGTGGAGGCACATAACGGTTCCTACTTCGATTTTATTATGGAGCTTTCGTCAAAATATACGGATAAATTAAAAACAGACACCTTATCCGACACCACGTTAAATGAATATTTAGGTAACGCAAAATCGTCCATTGTTAGACAACACAACATTGAATGTGAGGAGCAGCTCGAATTCGAAGAATTTAGAAGAGATTACGTATCCCAAGAAGCCTCCAGGATCATCCTGGAGGAAAATGGATAAGTTTTTATTGGATCAATTTCAGTTTTTAAAAAGCGCTGTTGTAAACCCCTCCATCAATCAGTAGGCTTTGTCCCGTAATATATCCTGCATGAGCGCTGCATAAGAATGCACATGTTTTACCAAATTCATCAGGCGCTCCAAAGCGCTTAGCCGGGATCTTCGACGCCCGATCCTCTGCAACCTCCTGAACACTAACCCCATTAGTTTTTGCCCAGGACTCTAACCCTCCTCGCAATCGATCTGTGTCAAAAAATCCAGGCAGTATGTTATTCACTGTAACGTTATTGTCTGCAATCGTCCTAGATACACCAGCAAGGAATGCTGTCAGCCCAGCTCTCGCCCCACTGGACAAGTCTAGCCCAGGAACCGGCATTTTTACGCTCATAGATGTAATATTTACAATACGTCCGAACTTTTGGGCGATCATATGATCGACAACCTTTTGAATGAGTTCGATCGGCGTAACCATGTTCATCGTTACACCATCAATCATTGCATCACGATCAAGTTCTCTGAAATCTTTGAAGGGAGGGCCGCCGTTATTATTAATTAAAATATCTGGGGTCGGGCATGCTTCTAAAACTTTCGCCTGTCCGTCTTGCGTGCTGATATCAGCGATCACTGGGGTTACCGATACCCCCGTATCTTTTTCTATCTCATTCGCCGTTGCAGTCAATACCTTCTCATCTCTACCGTTAAGCACGAGCGAAACACCGGCCTCAGCTAATGCAATCGCACAGGCCTTTCCAAGTCCTCGACTTGACGCACACACAATACCTGTTCTTCCTTCTATTCCAAGGTCCATCGATCGTTCCTCCTAATTTTTATTTACTTCTCACTTAAAACCCCATAAAAAAAATCATCAACCCAGAGTTGAGCCTGTTCACGAGCAATCATAATAGATTTCTGATCCATTCTTTGACTCAATAAATTCGCTTGAAATTTCGCATTCTCATCAAAATTTATTATGTTTGCCAACAGCAGCCAACGATATCCAACGATATCACTTGATTGGCTAATCTCTCCATTTTTGTAAAGCATACCTAAATTAAACATCGCAAATGCATAACCATTATTAGCAGACTTCGTGAACCAAATCGCCGCATCCTCCGCTCGGGGCTCTCCAAGATCTCCGTCCCGGTACATTATTCCCAAACCATTTTGTGCTCGCACATGATCCAATGTACCAGCACGCTTCCAATACCTCTCGGCACCTGCATAGTCCCTCTTCATAAAAGCTTCATAGCCAAGATCAAATAACTCTTCTGCACTGTTGGCTTGCACATTACCCGATAGAAGAAACGCCACACCGATACATACAAAAAATATTTTTAGATTTGTCATGGTTAACATCTGGAGGTTTTTATAAAGATTTCACTCTACACCAATCACCTTATGGGTTTGCAAGCCCAGTCGCCATTGAGGATGTTCTTTACAAAATTTAATCGATAACTGTGTGTTTAAGTCGACGTCCAACCCATCTTTAGGCTGAATAAAAAAATGGTTGAAATCCCATGATGAAAAATAGGATGGATCAACGTCAGTTTGAGGATAAACCAACTTCAATTCATCACCCGATTTCACACGGATAGGAATTGTTCCCTTAGGGCTGACACAAATCCAATCAACCCCCTCAGGGACAGGTATCGTGCCGTTTGTCTCAATAGCAACTTCAAACCCTCGATTATGGAGTACTGCAATCAAATCGCGATCAAGCTGTAATAAAGGTTCTCCCCCGGTGCAAACCACATATCGGCGTGCACTAGTACTCGGGAGCCATTGCTTTTCGATCTCATCAGCGAGAGCGACAGAGGACTCGTATTTTCCACCATTAGGTCCATCGGTACCCACAAAATCTGTATCACAGAATTGGCAATCCGCAAATGATCGATCTGCCTCTCGTCCGGACCACAAATTGCAACCGGAGAAACGGCAAAAAACGGCTGCTCTGCCGCTTTGAGCACCCTCACCTTGCAACGTGTAGAAAATCTCTTTAACTGAATACATATTGTTAAATTGGCAATGCGGGACCCAACGATCCCCAATCAAGCGTTACCCCACAGCCTCTGGTTTCATACAAATCAATTCGCTCGAGCTCTGACAAATGCGATGCGCTACTCGATTTTATCCATCTCGCGATGCTTAACGGATCGTTATCACGTAAATCCGCAATCTCATAAAGCGGTTGATGATCTAGCTTATCGAATATCGGTTTGAATTTTTCTTTGACATCCCCGTAATCTATAGTCCAACCTAACACGTCGTTAAGCGGCGCTGTTAAATGCAAGCGACATAAATAGGTATGTCCGTGGATACGCTTACGTGCATCCGTGTCTTTTACCCGATCTAATCGAATGGCACTATCGATCGAAAAGTCCTTCCAAATTCGAAAATTCGCTCCATTGTAATGAGCCCCACTGGTAGCAGTTTCGTAAACAGTTACCCAACTTAATTGGGGTATCTTTTGTTTTAGCCTATGCCATATCCAAAACGAAACCATCTCACTGGTCGGATTTTCAAGACCAGGAATATCATTTAAACAATTATGATGCAGTATTTGGTGCAATTCATTCCAATGCATTTCTATCTCATCATAATCAACACCCAAATGAGAATGCTTAACGTCCGTAAGAGCATGTAATATCACTTCAAACCCATGACCATGCATCCGGCCACACTTATGACTCTCGGGCACGTTTGGTAGGCGATGAGCTGACTCAAAACGAAATTTTCTCCAAACATGTGCCCTCCCCTCCATGTCCAAATGAACTCCCTCGTTGGATTGACTTGCCAATCCGACAACATTGATATTCGTTAGACCGGTTTCCGCCTTGATATGCCTCGCTATATTTTCATCTGTCGGAATATCAATAATATCGTTCAAGAAACAGTAATTGAGTGGATTACATGCGTCCTGCAAGGCTCTTCGGGTTATCTCCAATCGGTCTAAATCATTAGTCTCTGAGTCGTCAATAGCTAACCGAATGGAAGCATTATAACTATGGCCATGCAAAGCTCGTGCGCGATGAGATTCAGCAAATATACCAATTTGACAAGCGGCCTCGAAGGATGTGCTCGCTGTCACAAAAAATTTCTCTATCATTTACTTACCTTTTTACGTATATCCGAAAATCCCAATGACGCATTTAACTCCATTACGTCTTTTTTAGCGCAGGTGGATTCAAATGAGATCGATTTCGTTAATATTCACTAGTGTACGATAAAGACCTAATTGTATTTTAAGGAGCTCGCGATATGGATATGCAGCTAAGCGGAAAAAAAGCTTTAATCACTGGGTCCACTTATGGGATTGGATACGCCATAGCCGAAGCTTTAACAAAGGAAGAAGCTAACGTAGTCATCACCGGTAGAAACCAAGACTCCTTGCGAGGCGCATTGGAAAAATTAAAAAAGATCAACTCTAAAGCTGAGCCGAGTGGCATTAACGCCGACTGTGCGACGATAGATGGATGTCAAAAAGTTTTCAGCGCCGTACCCGAAGTTGATATTCTCATTAATAACCTCGGAATATATGAGCGAAAACCTTTTTTTGAAATCGAGGACTCAGATTGGACTCGTTTTTTTGAAGTTAATGTGATGAGCGGAGTGCGCTTCGCGCGGTTTTATACTCCTAAAATGATTGATAAAAAATGGGGGCGAGTCATTTTTGTATCTAGCGAATCTGGACTTACGATACCACCAGAAATGATTCACTACGGATTCAGCAAAAGCGCTCAACTAAGCATATCACGTGGTTTAGCGATGTCCTTAAGTGGCACTGGCGTGACGGTAAACGCTCTGCTGCCCGGCCCAACAAGGACCGACACTACAGAACGACAGAGAAAAGAACGTGCTGACGATTGGGGAATTAGTCTTGAACAACTTGAGCAGGAATTTTTTGAAAAATTTCGCCCCACATCGATTACAAAAAGATTCGCAGAAGCGACAGAGGTTGCACCGCTAGCTATTTATTTATGTAGTCCATTATCAGCAATGACTACCGGCGCAGCCCTTAGGGTAGAGGGGGGGATAGTCAATCAGATCACATGAAAAGTAAGGGTTAGAAATTACTAAAAGAACAATTTTTTATATTGCTTCCAAGACCCTGATGTTATCTCTTCAGTCGCGAGGCTTAGATCTCCAGCAACGTAACACCACGCTAAGGTTGTCTCCTCATTTGTAAGCCTCACATTCAACAACGTTCGATCATATTCATTGTAATCTGCGCCAAAATTAGAAAACCCCTCCACTATATCGAGCACAGCGATCGCTTCAGATAAATTAGAAAAATAAAATAATTCGCCTTTAATTGTTTTAAATTTTTTATTTTTAGAAATATCAAGCATTGGATAATCCAATTTTGTAGCATGTAGTAAGCCGTCAGCTACAGCATCTGTATGACGAACAAAATGCAATGATTCTATTTTTGAGTGACGACTCTCTCCGCTCATAAGCGTACCGTAAGTGAAAATACCAATTGATGCGTCAGGAAACGGACAATTTGCTGCAGCCTCGTTTAGGTATTCCTCAGAGAAATTAAAACGTTGCAAACCTCGCCGTACGACTTGAACATAGTGATTTGTCGGTTGTATAAAGTCCCTTTGACTTTCCGGCAACACTTCGTATGTAGCCACAGAAATAGTGGAGCCATTCGGGGTAAGTACAGACTTATTTACTCTTGCATAAACTCGTTCTGAAACTCCTTCTTTTAAATCAAGAGCCTGCCAACCCACATCTCCTACTTCAAACAAAGCTCCACAAACATAACTACCCAATCGCTCTCTGATGTTTAGAGCTCCTCCGCCGCGCGTGGATGAATAGACATTGAACGTAAGTTCATGATCAGGCAATACAGCTGGGCCAATTGGAGTAATACAATCATCTGAAATTGCATTGGTATCACAGAAATGTTTCCAGTCTTCATCATCTAAGTTCGATCCGTAAGCAAAATAAATCATAACTCAAGAAATTCAAGTTACAGGCTCTAAGACATGGATTACTCGAGACTCAATCCAGTGTTTAATTTTTTTACTGTAACTTGCCATGTGCGGGGCGACTGCATGCGCCTGTAGTGCTGCTGCATCTCGCCATTTTTCAATGACGAGAAACGTATCTAATCCCAATTCGCTTTGAAAAGATCCAAACTTAGCATCAACCACTAAAACATATTCGATACAACCATCTTCCTCGCGAACAGCCTTCAAATTATCTTCGGCCGCAAGAAGAACAGCGTCTCTTTTACCGGGTTTAGCTTGTATAACGGCAACAACGTGAATCATATGGTAGTTTCCTTAAATAAGACATTAATTTGATAATTAGAATAATATAATCGCACAAAAAACTATGTCTCTACTTCGCTAGTGTTTAACATCAAAATAATCTCTTTAGTTATATTTACCCTTTGGTCACAGCTAATCAGCTCTGCCTTATCGAAGGACAAATATTTTCCGGGCGATGAATTTAAAGACTGCAGTAACTGTCCGGTCATGATTGTAATTCCCTCTGGGTCATTTAGCATGGGTGGCCCCCCCGTCGATCAGGGAAGGCCTTATGCGGAGGGCGAGCTGCGATTGGTGCACATCCCGCAAAACTTCGCCTCAGGGAAATTTGAGATCACTTATAAGGAATGGGAGGCATGTGTGGTCGATGGCCAATGCCCTGTCGCAAAAAAAGATGACTGGAGTAGTGACATACACCCGGTAGTAAACATTTCATGGAAGGAAGCGTTCCATTACACCAAGTGGTTATCTAAAAAAACAAAAAAACCTTATAGACTCCTAACGGAAGCTGAGTGGGAATATGTAGCCACTGGAGGAATCAGTAGAGCTAGATTTTTTGGTATTAAAACGCAAAAAATATGTAGCTTTGGAAATGTTTATGACTACACTGCGGAAGAAGTTCTCGATTACGGATTAGAGGCACTACCTTGTAACGACTACTTTGCGTTTTCGGCACCGATTGGCTCGCTCAAACCCAACCAATTCGGCGTATACGATACGCTTGGTAATGTTTGGGAATGGACCGAAGATTGTCAAGCCATCCTGTGGCGTAATGCCCCAACAAATGCATCAGCTCGCGTTGATGGCCATTGCACTCATCGTGCTTACCGAGGAGGATCCTGGCTTAGTCACCCGCCTAAGTACCTTCAGATACCAGACCGCTATAAATACCTGGGAGCACGAGAAATCGACCTAGGCTTTAGAATAGCATTAACTTTAAATCCTTAATCATATTTCCCGGAAGCAATGCGATTACTCTTAGTAATTACAACATTCATTATCGTTTTTAATTGGCCCGTTCTGGCTCAATCCCCAGATAGCAGAATTTTTCAAGACTGTGAGGTGTGTCCGAGTATGGTTATCATACCACCCGGCTCCTACGGTTTTGGCTCTCCTCCGAACGAATTTGGTAGTCCATATAACGAAGGATATATCCTGGATATAGTATTCGAAAGGCCTTTTAGCATCAGTCAATTCGAAATCACATTCACGCAATGGGACCTATGTACTGAAGATCAAGTCTGTCGAGCTATTGATGACGAGGATTACGGAAGAGGAGATCAGCCCGTAATGAACGTTTCCTGGGAAGACACTCAGTCTTACATTCAATGGTTAAGGAATAGAACTGGAAAATTGTATCGGTTGCCATCTGAAGCGGAATGGGAGTATGTCGCTCAATCGGGGACCAAACGAGCTAGATTTTTTGGCATACCTCCAGCACAGACATGCGAATTTGGTAACGGTTACGATGAAGTCGCAGAGCGAGAATACGAATTTGGTTGGCGAACGCTACCATGCTCTGATGGGGAGCCAAGTTTAGCAAAGGTTGGTTCGTATAAACCAAATACATTCGGCGTTTATGACATGCTAGGCAACGTATGGGAGTGGGTGGAAGACTGCCTGAATCCAAATTGGCGACATAGTCGCGCTTCTCTGAATGGACAATCATTCACCGGTGGAGATTGTGATCAACGCGCGTATAGAGGTGGCTCTTGGCTAACCAATCAACCGTATTATCTCAGAACAGCTGAACGCTACAAGTTCTATGGGGCAAAACATGTCGATCTAGGTTTTCGAGTAGCGCTGGACCTTAACGACCAAGATTAAACAACCTCAATTACAATTCAGGGGCTACTCCAGGCTCAATACCAAACACCCACATCATCACGGTGTAAGCCACTAGAGTGACAAAAATTACGCCTATAATGTTTAAGCCAAATCCAACTCTCGTCATGTCCTTTTGAGACAAATAACCCGCAGAAAATACGATCGCGTTGGGGGGAGTAGCTACCGGCAACATGAACGCACAACTCACCGCAAGTGTCGCCGGGATAACTAACATCAAAGGATGCTCTCCAAGGGTTATAGCCAATGCGCCAGCGATAGGTAGAAAAGTTGCGGTAGTTGCCGTGTTAGAGGTCAACTCGGTAATTAGTATCACGAGTAACACCATCGCCAGAACAATCACTATAGTTGGAAATATAGCCAGGCTTCCTAACTGTTCGCCGATCCAAATCGAAAGCCCAGTTTTCTGAATTAAAGAAGCCAGGGTCAGACCACCACCAAACAAAAGTAAAATTCCAAAAGGAATTTTCTTACCCCAATCCCAATCCATAAGGAAAACACCTTTTCTCCAATCAACAGGGATTAGAAAGGTCGCAAGTCCCACCGTCATACCAATGACAGTATCTGACAACTGTAAGTCAGGGAAAACAGTATTGATCCACGGACGCAATATCCACATAGCAGCTAAAGTCACAAAAACGCCACCTACCAGCATCTCTCCCCGCGATAATTTACCTTGAGCCCTAAGCTGCTGATCAATCACCGTTCTAACACCAGCTATTGGATCCTTCCCTAAATTGAAAATAATTTTGGTTAGCATCAGCCAAATCATGACCAGCATGAGAAGCGAAATAGGTAGACCTACAGCCATCCAGTCTAGAAAACCTACCTCTATACCATAAGTCTCTTTTACAAAGCCCGCGAAAAATGCGTTTGGGGGAGTCCCTACCAGAGTCGCCATTCCACCTGCAGAGGCTCCGTAAGCCAATGACAACATCAATGCTTTTGGTAAGGCTGTTGCAATTTGGTTATTGCCAATTTGACCTGATTTGATGGTGGCAACCACTGAAACTGCTATCGGCAACATCATTAGAGTCGTTGCAGTATTGGACACCCACATACTCAGAAACGCACTGACCGCCATAAATCCACCGATCAAAAATGACGGACGATCACCGCTAAATCTTAACACCACAAGCGCGATTCGTTGATGTAACTTCCATCTTTCCATTGCTAGCGCCACAATGAATCCACCCATAAATAGGAAGATAATTGGATGCGAGTATGAGACAACAGTCTCTTTGACTGAAGACAAGCCCAGTAAAGGGACTAACGGGATAGGCAATAACGCGGTAGCAGGCAGTGGTATTGCCTCTGTAATCCAAAGAGTTGCCATCAAGAGCGCTAACGCTGCGACACACCACGCATCCCGGCTCAATCCCTCCGGTGCAGGAATTTGCAGCATAAATAAAAATAACACTATGCCAGACACCCAACCAATTTTGGGTAACCTATTACTCTTGATTACGGCTTTGTTTTCATCCACTGAATTCTTAATTTACCAAATATGTGAATTTGTTACTTACTCTCCGAGTCCCACAAATTGCGCTGCAACCATCTCAGTAATAACCTGATCCTCCACAGGCTTTAAACCACTCACTCCGACAGCACCCAATACCTCCCCACTTTTGGATACCAATAAATTACCGCCTGGCAGAGCCGTCATGAGGGGATCGCAAAAATATCGAATATCAATATTGTCTGTCTTTAGCCGATTTAAGAAAGCATCGGTCGACATGCCCATTCGAGTTGCGGTATGCGCTTTTTGCTGTGAAATCGCAATACTTCGAATCGGAGCTTTATCCATTCGGAAAAATGCTACCTGATATCCATATGAGTCACAAACAGAAACACAAATGGGACGCTTAAATTCTTTATTAGCTTTCGCTACGGCAGCATCAAGACATGCTTGTGCCTGCTCAAGAGATATACTATTCATACATACCTTTCTTCTACTTAATCAAAATTAAATTTATTCAACCTATAAAATTCATTTATCCGTCAAACCATCTTCCCCGTAACTATTAGCAGGTCCGCTTCCATCTTTTCCTAGCCGTCCGCTGTCGCCAAAATGTCCCTTGCCAGGAACAAAATTCACCTCGATTCGAATCCCATCCGGGTCCTCAAACAAAACCGAGTAATAACCTGGGGCAAACCGCCCACCTTCTTCTGGTGGATGTACAATGCGCCCGTGTACACATGATTTGACGTATTCATAAACTGTTTCAATATCTTCTCTAGAACGCGCCCTAAAGCATACATGATGCAAACCACTGGTATCTTGATCGAAGCTACTTGACCGTTTCTCTTCTGGTGCTAAGCGCACCAAAACCCCCGTATGCCCGCCAATGCTGTAGTGCACATCATCGTTATCAAGTAGCGTACTCATCGACATAAAGCCGCAAAGCGCTCGCCAAAATTCAATACTGATAGAACTATTCACAGTAAGTTGAATGTGTGCAACTCCATTAATTTCAATAGTCACTGGAAGTCCTTTCAAGAATTATTACTGGGCAAACAGATATTTTAAACTAACCGCTGTATTGAAATAATGATATAAACTGAAGAAAAAATAATTTCAAACATGAGTTAAAGGGGAGAACAAAAATGATTTTTCGTGGCCCACATCCAGACGTGTCTGCACCCGAGATAAATGTGGCCGAATTTGTGCTTGGAGATATCTCTGCACATAAGAGCAAAACAGCTATTATCCAAGCAGAGACAAAGCGTGAAATCAGTTATCAAGAACTCTCAGACTCCATCAAGCAATTGGCCGCCGGCCTTCAGAGTAACGGATTCAAAAAGGGCGATGTTTTAGCAATCTACAGCCCGAATCTGCCCGAGTATGTTGTTGTCTTTCTCGCAGTTCTAAAACTAGGAGGCATCTGCACAACCGTCAACCCTTTATACACGGCCCAGGAGTTATCTAAACAACTAGTCGACGCGAACGCAAAAATCATCGTGACAGTGTCTGCCTTTTTGGATAAAGCAAAAACTGCAACGCAAAACCATAAAGTTGAGGAAATCATTGTTATTGATAACGAACCTGGATATCGAAATTTGACAGAATTAATGAAAATTAATCATGAACTCTCAGAACCCTTCATGTCTCCAAAAACTGATCTATGTGCACTGCCTTATTCAAGCGGTACAACTGGACTACCTAAAGGAGTAATGCTGACGCACTACAACCTCATAATGAACATGCGTCAAACTGAGGGTATGACGAGTCATAACGCGATCTGCGAACAGGACACAGTCTTGGGCGTTCTACCTTTTTTTCATATCTATGGCATGGTTGTAATCATGCTGTACACGCTTTACAGGCGGGGAACCATAGTTTGTATGTCTCGTTTCGACATGGAAGATTTTCTAACTGCCATCGAGACGCATAAAGTAACCAAAGCCCCGATCGTTCCACCAATAGTTTTAGGTTTAGCCAAACATCCCGCAGTCGAGCAATTTGATCTATCGAGTTTAGAACTTATTCTTTCGGGAGCAGCCCCCTTGGGTGAAGGAATAGCCATGGAGGCTGCGAATCGCGTCGGCTGTAATATTG
>QXZO01000213.1:0-6619 GCA_009886305.1 Betaproteobacteria bacterium | reverse complement strand
GTTACGGCATGACCGAGGCGAGTCCAGTCACTCACTTATTACCAATTGACAGCGAGGCAAATAAGATAGGATCTATTGGCGTTCCCATACCTAACACCGAAGTAATGATTATAGATCCAGAAACAGAGCAACCGCTTAAAAAAAATCAGAATGGTGAGATCTGGATTCGAGGCCCCCAGATCATGAAAGGTTATCTCAACCGTGTAGAGGCAACTAAAGAGAGTATCACTGAGGACGGTTGGTACCGTACTGGCGATATTGGGTACGTGGATGACGAGGGATTCTTTTACGCCGTTGACCGCATTAAAGAACTCATAAAGTATAAAGGGATGCAAGTTGCTCCAGCCGAACTGGAAGCGCTCTTACTCACACATCCATCAATTTCTGATGTGGCTGTTATTCCAGTTGCTAACGAAGAGGCTGGAGAATTACCAAAAGCGGTCGTTGTGATAAAAGACGGACTTACGTTAACTACCGCAGAGGTGATGTCATTTGTCGCCGAAAAAGTCGCGCCCCACAAAAAAGTGAGAATTGTTGAGTTCGTAGAAAAAATTCCAAAATCAGCATCTGGAAAAATACTTAGGCGAGTGCTAATCCAAAAAGAAAGGGGAGAATAAAGATAAGTGAACGATGGATTTTAAAAACTCATCCATCGTTCTGATTTTTCAAAACTTCTTATCCACCATTTTGTGGCAGCGGGAAAAAATCAACGGGAGTCATCAATTTGTTAGTTTGACTTTCAAGTGCTCCCAATTTGGCGCTTTCACCTAGATAGGCTATCCAGTCTGGGTCTGCCTGCATGGCAGCCCTTTTTGTTTGCCGATCTCCAGCACTATCATAGACCCACATATGAACGTACTCATTAGGATTGCCGCTCTCACATTGCATATAGGCAAGTGGCTGACCAAGGTGCTTGGTTTGAGCCGGCTTACCCAACTTTTCATATAAAGCCAGATGCTTCTTAATTGTGCCCGGCCGGCAACTGTACGTTCTCATATCAATCAACATTTAATGCTCCGTCTGATTATTTTTTAGCGCTAATTTACTGCTTAATCTCGATAAGAGTAACCTCAAATATTAAGGTCGCACCTGGACCAATTTTTGGCGGTGCTCCACGATCTCCGTACGCGGTGTCGGCGGGGCAAATTAGTTGAGCCTTACCACCGACTTTAATTTTTTGTAGGCCTTCAGTCCAACAAGGAATCACACCACTTAAAGGAAATGTTGCTGGTGAACCGCGAGAAAGTGAACTATCGAAAACAGTGCCATCGATAAGCGTTCCCTCATAATGAACCATAACTGTGTCTCCAGCTTCAGGAGCATCACCCGTTCCTTCTTCTAGCATTTTCACAAGAGCACCGGATTCAGTTTTAACGATTGATTCGTCAGACTCGAACTGCTTCAGGTAAGAGTCAGATGCGACCGCCTCTCTCTCTGCAACTATTGCGGATCTTTCAGATACCATCTCGTTGATTTTCGCCTCGTAGACTCCCATGTCCACCTGAGAGATTTCTCCTTTTATTCCATCCATCATCCCTTGTACAATCGGAGCTAATTCATCCTCGCTTAACGCAAAGGCTTGAAGCTGGTTGCTAATAATCATACCGATAGCGTAAAGAGTCTTTTGATCCTCAGTTTCTAGCGCAACATCAGCTGTTACCGCTTCTTTGGAGCAAGCAGAAGTCATAAGTAACAACGTTATAAAAAAAATCTTCTTCATTTCTTCTCTTTCTTTAATAGTGAATGAATAATAATAATCGAATCTGGGAAACAAATCGATTTCATTTCTTGTTTAAAGTACGGATGACACATAACATCGTGGAATATCTTTGTATCAATTAGACTGTAAATCATATGCAATCAGGTCAACATAAGGGGGGATTCACTCCCCCTAGGACATACCAACTGTTAGGAGATATTACTTTTGATCACGATTTACCATTTTCCAAATACCCGCGGTCTCAGAGCCATATGGACATGTGAAGAATTAAACGTTCCATATAAAATCGAACTGATTGATTTTTCTCCAGAATATCGGTTTAGCCCAGAGTTTCTAAAAATTAGTCCCATAGGGAAAGTACCAGTCCTTCAAGACGATTCAATTACCATGTCTGAAAGTGGCGCAATGGTCCACTATCTCATAGACCGATATGGAGAGGGAAAACTTCGACCTGAAACTGGCCACTCCCTTTACCCAACTTATCTTGAGTGGAGTTGGTTTGCAGAGGCTACCTTTACATCTTCCGCTTCAGAAATTATAAGGCACAAAAGAGCCTTTCCCGAAAATATTAATGTTGAAGTCATCACAGAATTCAAGCGGAGATCCACATTTTGCCTAGAAGCACTAATGAATTTTTTGGGCAAAAAAAAATGGCTACTTGGTGACAAATTTAGCGGCGCAGACATCATGATGGGAGTCGGACTTACTACCTATGCACGACATGTTGCAAAACCGTTTCCCTCAATGATTCAAAAATACTTCGATCGATTGTCGGCTCGACCTGCATTCGTGCGGACTAAACAGGCTGAATCTTAGGCTGCCTTATTAACTAGAAGCATTGAAAAAAATCACAATCAAGAACTTGCTTGTGGAATCAAGTCACTCAGACTTTCCAAGGACAGTATGACTACCCACGTTCCAGCGCAACATACCTCCTGATAAATTAGCGAGCCGCGTAAATCCTAACGCTTGCAGATGCAAAATAGCCTGAGCGGATCGTGCTCCTGAACGACAAACAGCCACAATAGGAATGTTAGGGTCCAACTCGTCAGATCGATTCACTAATTGATTGAGTGGTATCAGCTTCGCGTCTGGAATCCGACCTAATGGCCCTTCAAACTCATTAATCTCCCTTACATCTAGGATTTGTACTTGAGATAAAATTTCCTCAAGCGCGGAGGGTTCGATCTCCCAAATCCCCGAAAAGCTATAGGATAAAACTGCCCAATCTTGATTTTTCAATATAGCATCGTAATCATCTGGCTGGCCACACTTCAAATTTGCGGGGACTGCTCGATTGATTTGTTTTGGATGCGATAGCTTCAAATTAGCCATATACCCGGAGAAATCTTCAATGTTAACTTCCCCACCCAATCGCGGATTGAAACGTTTTTCTTCTAACACACTCGATACCGTTAAACCTCGATAGTCGTGACCTGGATAAACTAAACATGAGTCTGGTAACGTAAAAATATGATCATGGATAGACTGGAACATCGTTTTAGAACTTCCCTCTTGAAAGTCTGTACGTCCCGTTCCTCTTATTAATAAACAGTCTCCTGTAAACACCATAGATTCGTCGTCCAGTACTAACGTGATACACCCATTGGTGTGTCCAGGGGTTGCTAGTACACTTAATCTTCTCCCACCAAACGTTACTACATCGCCATGACTGACGTACTGCCCTGCACCTATTACATCGCTGGTAGCGGAAACGACTATTACACTGGAGAACTTATTTCGGAGTAACCAGGCTCCCGTAACATGATCAGCATGCACGTGTGTTTCCACTGTAGCGACAAGCTTTAAGCCCATCTCCTTTATCATCGCGTAATCTCTCATGACTTGCTCGAAGACAGGATCAATTAAAAGACACTCTCTAGACGTAGAATCACCTAGAAGATAGGTGTACGTAGATGACTGCTGGTCGAATAATTGACGAAAGATTAACATCGGCTTTGTAGGTCTTTCCGTTAGGGATATGGACTTTACATCATCATATCGCTTTTGAACTCAAATAGGAAAAACCTGAAAACCAATGCTTCTCAAAAAGAAGATCTATTAAGAGTTGTAAAACCTTATTAATCATGACTCACCCTCTTCAACAGGGAGCGCATCAAGACAGCTCCCTCCACCACTCGATCACATTGTTTGAGGATATCTTTTGTTTTAATTGAATAACCCGAAACACTCATAAGCAGCTCGAATACAGACGTATGTCCCTCAACGGATTTAAAGTGAGTTTGAATTTCTTGCTTTCCCTTCTTACCCCACATTCGACGAACTGAACCGGCAACCCAATTTTGAATGTCATCGCTTCGTATCTCCTGATTCATCCATTTACATAAGCGGTCAGAATCCTTCCTTGCTAGTTCTATAGCCTTTCTAAACGTAGGAAGGATATTTTCCTCCCTGGCGGGAATTCGGTGCGCAAGGCTTGCACTTAACTGAGAAACACCTACAGAGAATATTGAACCCGTTTCCTCTTGAGACCAGCGAGCGAGCAAACGTAGTCCACCCCGAGTTAAACAATTATGGAAAATAATCTGCAGTCTGAATGGATCCATATATCCAGGATCGAAATCAAAAACACTAGGCAATGTAACTACCAGTGACATTTGAGCGCCATAAGATCCATACTTGACCGCTGCATCTACTTCCTCTGGGTTAACTCTTAACGCGATTAATGTCCGCTCGATTGAATTTACGATATTTGCATGTGGGATAAACTGACGACCCCTCATTATTCTCCCAACCGCTACCAAATCACGCCGTGCCACAGCAACAACATTAGGATCAGTAGCGTCATGAAGCACTAACCGCTTAGAGCTGCCGTCCAATTTTACCGATCGTCGACTGATGGTTCCGGGAAAATTTGAGAACTGAGGTAGCATCATATCTAATTTTCTTGAACTATCAGACAGACTTACGTTACCGATGGACATTGATTGGTCCACGCGTTCTCTTATATTTGCAATGTTACGTCTTAGTTTGTTAGACGGTATTTCATTCTGAAAAAAACTTAGCTGCTCCATCACTTACCTCCACGATAACTAATTATGTTGAAGATAGTGTGCACCCAGCACTGGCTCACTGGATGAGCCTAAGTCAAAAAAATTTTATTTTTACGAATATAAAAAAGTCGATATAAATCATATATTTAACTATATATAGATCCCATTTCGATAATTTTTTCTAGGGTCGATTGACGCAAACTTACAGGCTCAAGCACCTCAACGTCGGGGCCAAATCTGAGAATATCCATAATTAACTCATGCTCTTCGGTATAGGGGATCTCTAAAATGAAATAACCCTCTTCATCGAATGTAGCACGCTGGGATGGGTGCCATTCCTCCAGAGAAACCCATCTGGCTCGTTCAGGACGAAACCGAAGCTTAGCCCAGGATAAATTAGTTCCGGAAAATATCCCATATCCGGCCCCTAAAACTGAATCTAGTTCCTGAACATCGCACTGGATAGCATCGTCATTATTCAATGTTGCAAACCGCACGGCATCCAACGAAAAACTGCGTATGGCGTTCACTGAATGGCACCATGCATCCAGGTACCAATTGTCGCGATAGTAAACGATTCGTTGAGGAGAGACAGATCTTTTAGTCAACTCCTCCCTAGACCGAACATAGTATGTGAGCTCTAGTTGAGACTGCTGCATCAAAGAAAGTGCAATTACTTCAAAATGCTTGATACTGCGGCTACGAGAACCCATATTAAGAATTTTGATCCGGTTCTTGATCACGTCTACCGAATATTCTCCTACTTCGATAAGGTCACGCAACTTTTGCTTGAGAGGATCAAGCCTCGGACCTAGTAATCCCGGTTGTATTTGACTAAGCAAAGATTCCATTGATAACAAGGCAAAAATCTCCGACTGATTGAACCAAATACCGGGTAGCTCATAGGATTGAGTATCTTCGATGGACTCATCAAAAACATAACCTCGTAATTCACGGTCCCAAACAATAGGAGCACTCAACCGATCTCGCATATACTCGATATCACGCTTAAAGGTTGCTTTAGATACCGACAACACTTCGAGAAATCTCTCTAGAGAGACCGATCTATTGTCCCTCAATAATCGATCGATTTTATAAAACCGCTCTGTCCGCTCCAATATTAATCACCCTAAAATTTCATCTAGATCCACCGATAATCTTCATACCAAGTATCTGATTTTTCACTACTCAAATAAATCAAAGATATCTCCATCACCAAGTATCTCCGACAGAACTACAGGCGCCTTTTGATTTGGGGGATAATAAACATAAACCGGAACACCCGACCTTCCGAAGTCACTCAATGACTTGGTAATCTCAGCATCTCTTGAGGTCCAGTCAGCTCGATAAGTGATGACATTATTTTTTTTAAATGCCGCAATAATAGTCTGATCGTCAAGGACAAGTCTCTTATTAACCTGACAGGTGATACACCAAGCAGCCGTGTAATCTACAAAAACCGCACGGCCCATTTCTCGATCCTTACTTACCTGTGAGGAAGACCAAGGTAGCCAGACAATCGAACTAACACTTTGTGAAGTCACGCGATCAAAATTAGTCACCACACCTCTCAACCCAAGCATGGCGATCAAAAGACTAACAACAATCAGGATCCGCCATGCCGCTAGTCGTAAAACTTTTCGATACTGAATCTTACCAATCGCCCAAGCAGACAATCCAACAAAGACCAAAACGAAGAGAACTTTTGTTACAACGTGAATGTCCGTCTGTTGACCGAGCACCCAAATTAACCAAATGACGGTTAAGTAAAGGGGTACGCTCAACAAATTCTTCAACGTATTCATCCATTCACCAGGCTTAGGCAACCAAGCTACTAAACTTGGCCTCAACGAAATCAGTACGAAAGGAGCCGCCATTCCTATCC
>QXZO01000212.1 GCA_009886305.1 Betaproteobacteria bacterium | reverse complement strand
AGGTTTGCACTAGATTGGGTTTAACGGCGTCCTTAAGCAAAACAGCCATAGCTCCATGGGCTTCCAACTCAGCAGCCAAAACCGGTTTTTTCTCTCGGGTATACGCGACAACAATCCGTCCCAGACGCTCTTTGAGATCCTTCATAGATTCTGCCAAACACAGAATAGCCATGACTTCAGATGCCACAACGATATCGAAACCATCGTCGCGTGGATAACCATTCCCTGGTCCACCAAGAGATACAACGATGGAGCGCAATGCACGATCATTCATGTCAACAACACGCCGCCAAGTTATGCGTCGCACATCAATCTCTAACGCATTACCGTGATGGATATGATTATCCAGAATTGCTGCTAAGAGATTATTAGCCAGTTGAATGGCATTGAAGTCGCCAGTAAAATGGAGGTTAATGTCTTCCATTGGCACTATTTGAGCCAAGCCACCACCAGCGGCACCGCCCTTCATTCCGAAAACAGGTCCGAGACTTGGCTCCCTGAGACAAATAAGCGCATTCTTACCAATTGAATTGAGCGCATCTCCAAGTCCCACGGTTGTTGTAGTTTTACCCTCACCTG
The DNA here is from genome assembly GCA_009886305.1 of Betaproteobacteria bacterium. Taxonomy (GTDB): domain Bacteria; phylum Pseudomonadota; class Gammaproteobacteria; order Burkholderiales; family Eutrophovitaceae; genus Eutrophovita. The sequence continues at coordinate 2,266 of QXZO01000212.1, read as the reverse complement.
CTGGCGTAGGACTAATCGCTGTAACTAAAATTAATTTGCCATCTGGCTTGTTTTCTAAACTAGCCACAAACTCGTTAGTCAATTTAGCCTTGTAATGACCATAAGGCTCAACATGTTCTTCAGGAATACCCAAACGGTCCGTGGCAATCTCTGTAATACGCTTCAATTCTGCCTGTTGGGCAATTTCGATATCACTGTTCATGGTTATTATTCTTTCAAGAACCGTAAGGTCATTCTGTCTGATTCTCCAATCGCCGAAATAGCAGCCTTATCTTCATCCGCTATGTTTCTTAGACTTGGTAACAAATTCCAAACACCACCGGGATGATCTGCCGTGTCTTTAGTATTCGCATTAATGTCCGATGAGGCATCCAATCGAAATCCTGCAGCCTCTGCCATCTGGACAACATATTCAACCGTCATGTAACCACTACGGATCTGATCTTCCAACGGTGTTCCTGGTTTTGCCCTGTGTTCTACTAGACCTAAAATACCACCTGGTTTAAGCGCACGCGCAAACCCAGCGAACATCGACTCCGCAGTGCCTGCTTTTGCCCAGTTATGTACGTTTCTAAAAGTCAGAACCATGTCAACAGGGCCATCTGGCGCTAACTCGGGCTGACTTGGGTCAAAATGAACCCAAGTGAGTTTGTTGTACACATCAGGATTAAGAGCCATTTTCTCTTTGAAAGCCTTTTCAACTTTTACAAAGTAAGGACTGATCTCATCATGTAATGTGTAAGAAGTGTAATAATATTGTCCCGTATCACGAAACATCGGCGCTAATATCTCCGCGTACCAACCAAATCCCGGGGTGACTTCTACTACCGTTTGCTCTGGGTTGAGACCAAAAAAAAGTAATGTTTCTTTGGGATTTCGAAATTCATCCCGTTCAACATAGGCTGGCGTTCTGTGCTCTCCGACTAAGGCCTCATCAATAAGTTGTTCGACGTCAGGGCCACTGCAGGCGGTCATCAGCAACATAGCAAAAATCGGAGTAAAAAAACGTTTAGAAAAATTTATATCAATCATGAGATTCCTCCCGGTTGGTAATACCTTGATAGTACTACGACCACCTTAAATTTTCATGACAATGGAAATGTTCTTTCTTGCGCTTTAATCTGACCTTCCGCTCTTGAGCATTCCCTCTTCGATAATAAAATAGGAGATTTCTGCTAAACCTTTGTTTAATTTTAAGTTACTAAAAATAAAAGGTTTATCACCTCGCATCCGATTGGCATCTCGCTCCATCACTTCAAGAGACGCTCCGACCAACGGGGCTAAATCAATCTTGTTTATAATTAATAAATCTGACTTAGTAATACCTGGCCCCCCTTTCCTAGGAATTTTTTCACCTGCCGATACATCAATGACGTAAATCGTCAAGTCAGATAATTCGGGTGAAAACGTCGCAGCCAAGTTATCCCCGCCACTTTCAATAAACACAACATCTAAATCAAAACGGTTAGTGAGTCGTGCCACAGCCTCAAGGTTAATAGAGGCATCTTCACGGATCGCCGTATGCGGACACCCGCCCGTTTCAACACCTATGATTCGATCTGGAGTGAGCGCCTCGTTACGCACTAAAAAATCAGCGTCCTCTCGAGTGTAAATATCATTGGTAACCACCGCAACCTGATAGCTCTTTCTTAAGAGCTGACACAAAGCTAAAGTTAACGCTGTCTTACCTGACCCAACTGGACCACCAATTCCGACTCTAAGGGGAGAAGAGGACATTAATTAACTCCTTAATATTATTAACATTGTTTGTCACGACCTGAATAATCTTGAGTATTGCGTCTCGTGTTTTGAGCTAGCGATTGCCTGTAGAGGGGAAAAATTTGACCAATCATGAGCACTAACTCCCAAGGACCGACTAACAGTTTCATCCCCTAAGGGGATAAGCCGATTTAACAACCGCTGGCCACCGTTCTGCCCAAGTGGTACCGCTTTAATTGCCACGAGAATCTGATTTTCAATAAACGACCACACATGACTTGTCAGCATTTCCTCAATAGACAAACCGGTTTTTAAACTACACAAGGAAAACCCAGTTACGAAAACAAGATTATCTAACTGCAGTAAAAATTTCGTTGATTCATCAGAGTTAAAATCCATCTCTTGAATAATCGCCTTCAGGGCGTGTCCCATCTGAAGCGTCTCTTTTTTAATCTCAGAAGTCTCTCGGGAGATGAAATAATCCTGATTTAACGATTCCACAGCCGTATGATCAACAATTAACCAAGCTTCATACATTTCACGCAAA
>QXZO01000211.1:1854-7440 GCA_009886305.1 Betaproteobacteria bacterium | reverse complement strand
TTTCGGCGCGATTGGACCTTTGGGACTCTCGATTACCGGTGGTACTACTATCAACACAGGCGGTATTGGCATGCCCGGTTCTATAGGTGAATTTTTAATGTGATTTACGATGGCGCGTATCCCCTGTGCCGAGTGCCAAGCGTTAAGTTGATGCATCGATTGAAAATCATTGGTCCCTAGTGCCACAATAACCAAATCAAGGGGTGAATGCATTTCTATGACTTGCTGAATTCCATTGATTCCTCTCCGTCCTTGCAGAAAAGGATCCTCCCAAGCGGTACGCCTACCGTTAAGGCAATTTTCGATAACACGAACCTTGTCGCCGACTTCATTTAGTGCATTTTCCATAAATCCCGGCCATCGATCCTCGAAGTCTAGTCGTTTGCGTGTACCCGGGATTATTCCCCAGCTGAGGGAATCGGAATAAACAAGTATTTGCTTCATATCTTCGAGCCTTTGTAAAAATATGACTTTAGTGCATGGAAATACTTTGTTCCACTCTTTGAAGTATCTCTTCAGCGTCTTCTTGCAGTAATAAGTCTCTAGAAACGAGAGTTTTTGTCGCCTCACGGAGTTTGTTAACGTAGATCATGTAGTCTGGATAAAGTGAGAGCAACGATGGACGGGAATCTTCTCTTTGATCTGCATCTTCATCACTCATAGATAGAGGGATAAATGAACCATGCTCATCACACAAGTCGCCACCACCAAATTCCGTGGTCCTGATATTCCAACCTAAATATGTTCCCATTGGCACTTCGATATGTGGATGTCTAATGCCAGCGATTTCGTGCCCCATCTCATCGACAGCAGGCACTAACACTTTATGCCTCGCGATGACTTGAGGTATCAACATGTCTACCATGCCACGATTGAATTTCACTCTCGGGCCAAATTCCATGTCTCCTGATCCATTTAATGCGCCACCAAAACTCTGTTCGAGGATACTAGGTAAGCGTAACGACGTTAAGTCTACGAGCGTTTCCTCAGATATTTTCGGATAAATTGATTCTAATGGTTCTTTTCCTTCTACGACCCAACGCTCTAAATTGTTTATTAAGGCTCGCATTAACGACCCAATATGAAGGGTATTTGATTCGTAAAAACACTGTCTTTCACCATAACCATTGTGACCGACGCCGTTGAAACGGTTGTAGCTCTCAGCGCTGGAAATCAGGAATCTCCTAACCCGGGAGGATTCTGAGAAGTCCATTGTTGCCCCTTCACTGGCGCCGACAAGGGAGGCTCTGGATTGCCAAAACTCAGTAGAGGTATCTGTGTGAAAAATCTTAGGATCAAAAGCAGGTCTTTTTAGTATCCCATCAGGAAACTTAAGAAATGGATTAACACGAACAGAGTATTGCCGAGGAAAATTCACATCTGGAATGAACCTTTCTGAGTGTTGCGTAGATACCCTATAAGGCTGTGAAAAACGGTAGTTAAGATAACTTTTTTCGACCCCTGCACCGTGAATATTCATGCCATCACAGACTTTTTCTCCGTTAACGTCTACGTTGAAACCTTGATATAGGAAGTCTCTTAAGTATCTACCTCCTTGGCCTATTCCTTGGCAAATTACGTGTTTAATTTTTGTTGTTGGATTTGGAGTGCCTAACGTGTCGCCATCCTCATGCTTTAGGTGCGAAATAAAATCTCGAGTTGTCGCTAGTCCCAATCCCATTAGGGGAGCACCTGTAGCTTGATAGATCAGGTGGTAATTCCTATTTTTTAAGAAGCTGTTCTTAACGCAGATGTACTCTGAGGAGGGTACCCCCGGCCAACCCTCGGGGCAGTGCGCGAAGGCCCATTGATCAGACGGCACCATTTCACCCTTGCCAACATCTGAACTACTCGCGCTAGTTGACCCACTTTGCATTACGAATAGTGATGCCTGCGCAATTTCTTTGTCGGTTGATATTGACGGGTAGGACTGCACGTATCGCCTGCCAGAGAGCGGCAGAGTGTAAGGGTTTTGTTCTTGGAAACTACGGCCGTTAAATTCCGTAAGAATAAAGCCACTAACAGGGTTTTCGTTCTCAAGTGCTGATGGAAAGTCTACGGTGAGCCGACTTTCTATTTCTCTAACCTGTCCTTGCCATGCGACCCATGCCAATGTGTGGCCGCGATTGAATAAAAATCCATTACCCAGATTAGTAGTTTCGTTAATTAAATTAAGATCTTCTTGCGAATCAATATCGTGCAGGAGACCTAAGCTTAATTTTTGTCCTTGAGAGGGCGTTTCAATGAACAGGAGACCGCTTGCCTTTTTTGGATCAGCTGGACGTAGTATTTCAAATTCGGCACTGAACTCTACATTTCCATTCTCATTAACAGGGACTCTACCAATATCGGCAATAGTTTTATTTCGCTTGTGGTCGGGCGCTATTTCAAAATATGCAATTCCTGATACCTTTTGGTATGCGCCAACATTACCGAACGGCGCCCCGTTTGCGACGGGTATAGTCTCAGTGATCTCAAGTTGAGTGACCCGAGCATTTAATGAATTGATTGAGACTATAAAAAATAAGGCTGCTAAAAGGTAACTTCTTTTCATCATGATTAAGTCCCATGAAATAGTTGATTAGTGATGGATTTCCTCTGAATCAGAGGAGAAATTCGATATCTGGATGATCCGTAATGCTCGCATAAGTGTTTTAGTATGTTAGATATATTCTGTACTCCGATTCGATCGGCCCATAAAAGAGGCCCAATTGGATAGCCTGTACCTAGAGTCATAGCCATGTCAACCTCCTTGGGAGTGGTGATAAGTTGGTGCACCAAATCTGCAGCTTCATTGGCCAGCATGGCCACTGTTCGCGAAACGATCATACCTGCAACATCTTGAATGATCGTTACCTTACAGCCCATGTTGGCTAGCGCGTTGACGATTTGATCAATTGCTATTGGATCGCATTGTTCCGCGTGGCTGAGCGCGATTCGTTTAGTTGTTTGAAAGTTAATACAAAGATCTATTAGCACTAAGTTAGAGATCAATTCGTCAGAAGCACGTTGCGTTGCAGTTCTTCCATCAGTTAATGCAATAGTAGCGATAGTGCTGCCTGGTGCACTCTCGATCAGGTCTGCTTCTGTGTCGTTTAAACGATCTATAAGGCTTTGGATGCCAGAGCTTTTGATGTATCCAAGTGTGAGGCTGCCTAGTTCATGTTTTTTATTTATATTCGAACTCTCCGTATCATCGTCTCCGACGGGATAAATATAAAAACCCTCTCCGGACTTACGACCGAGCTTTCCTGCTCTAACTAGTTCTTGTTGCAATAGAGAGGGGGCATATCGTGGATCAAACGCAGTGGCCTCATAAACGGATTGAGTCACTGACAAATTTACATCTAACCCAATAAGATCCATTAATTGGCAAGGTCCCAGAGGAAAGCCACCACAATCTCGCATTACTGAATCTAAACTGATGTGATCGGTCCCTAACTCTGTCAGCACTCTGAGTGCCTCCCCATAAAAAGGTCTAGCAACGCGGTTTACGATGAAACCAGGGGTTGATTTCGTAATCACAGGAGCCTTACCCCATCGCTTTACCAAACTGGTAATGTAGTCGACTTGAGTATCTGAGGTTCTAAGTCCTTTGATGACTTCGATGAGCTTCATTCGAGGGGCCGGGTTGAAGAAGTGCATGCCGACCAATCGTTCTGGAAATTGTAGTTCGTTAGATAGAGCCGTTATTGATATTGAAGAGGTGTTTGTCGCTAAAATTGCTTTTTGAGAGACAATTGATTCTAGGTTTTGAAAAAGTTCTTTTTTGACTGATTCGTTTTCTATTATTGCCTCAATGACGATATCGCATGATGAAAGATCGTTTAGTGAATCTACGATCTCGAGTCTTGACAAGATATCAAATGATTCATCACTGGTTAGCTTCTGTTTACCGACTAAGAAATCAAGATTTTTTTTAATCATATCTTGACCGCGTTTAATAGCTTCCGGTAAAGGATCGAAGAATTTCACGGTTTCTCCAGCAGCTATCGCCACCTGAGCAATGCCGCTTCCCATTGTTCCAGCACCAACGATTCCAATAATTAGCATAGTAATAATTCCGCGTGTAATTTTTTCATAATTGCGGTAATCATACGTTTATTCATGTCTGAGAGCGTCGATAGGGTTTAGCCGAGCTGCACGTCTTGCTGGTACAAATCCAAATAATATGCCGATTGAAGCTGAAAATAAAAAAGCCAAGATATTTATACGCAGATCAAAAAGAAATGGAACGCCCATGAGATTAGCTCCAGCAACTGACAATCCCGTGGCTAAAATTAGACCGAGTACACCGCCAATACTCGATAGAACTACCGCTTCGATTAAAAATTGCATCAAGACGTGTTTCTCAAGTGCCCCGATCGCAAGCCGAATACCGATTTCTTTGGTGCGCTCGGTTACCGAGACGAGCATGATATTCATGATTCCTATACCGCCGACTAGGAGACTTACAGCGGCAACTGCACCTAGTAACATCGTCAGGACTTTTGTTGTTCCCGTTAATGTTTTAATGATCTGTCGCATATCTAGAACCCGAAAATCATTTTCCATATTGTCAGGAAGTCTTCTAGACTCTCTAAGTAGCTCTGTTATTTTTCTTTGTGCGTTTGTAATGTTGTTGCTGTCTTCAACTTTTACAGCTATTCGTGCAATGTCCAAACTGCCAAGCAACCGTCTATGTACCGTTTTAAGTGGCATTACGACTGTATCATCTTGGTCTGTTCCCCATGTGGACTGGCCTTTAGACTTAAGAACACCAATTACTTCACATGTGAATTGTTTTATCCGAATCCGCTTACCCTCTGGGTTTTCATTGCCAAATAAATTGTTTTTTACTGTCGTACCAAGAATGCAAGAGGCTTTGCCGGACTTAAGTTCTGCCTGTTGAAATTTTCTTCCAGATCCTAGCTCCCAATTACCAACCGTAAAGAAATCGTTAGTCGTTCCCGTAATTAAGGTGGTGTAGTTTTTTGCCTGGGCAATCACATTTGAAGAGATGGTGGAGTACGGGGCAACTCCAGCAATTCCTGTGACTTGATTTTTAATGATATCAACATCTTTTTGTCTGAATTCCGGCGTATTAGAGCCAGTTCCTCGTCTTTGCCCTGGCCGAATAATGAGCTGATTTGTACCCATGGCCGAAATTTGATCGCTAACGGATTGTGTGGCGCCTCGGCCTATGGTGACCATTGTAATCACCGCGGCCACTCCTATAATGATGCCAAGAACGGTGAGGAAGCTCCTCAAAAGGTTTCTGCGTATCGCGTTGAGGGCCAGGATTAAGGAATTCCAGAACATAAAATAAAAAATACCTAAGTACGAATTTGACCGTCTAAAAAGTGTACGACTCGCGACGAATAATCTGCCATTTCTTGCTCGTGAGTAACCATGATTATGGTGACACCTGAATCTTTATTTAACGAGGTGAGCAGAGACATGATTTCTGCGCTGGTTTGTGAGTCTAAATTTCCTGTTGGTTCATCAGCCAACAGGATTTTTGGATTCGTTACGATAGCCCTAGCAATAGCTACTCGTTGCTGCTGTCCACCAGAGAGTTGGCTTGGTCGATGATCAAGACGACCA
>QXZO01000211.1:0-1844 GCA_009886305.1 Betaproteobacteria bacterium | reverse complement strand
CGTTGTTGTTGCCCACCCGATAGCTCATTAGGATTATGGTCTTGCCAATCCGATAACCCAACTTTTTCAAGGGCTTCATACGCAGCTGACCGTCTGTCATTTTTCTTGTCGCCACGGTAAATTAAGGGAAGCTCTACATTTTCAATAGCTGAGCTTCTAGGCAGCAGATTAAATCCCTGGAAAATGAACCCTAGGAAGTTCCTCCTAAGCAGTGTGCGTTGGTGTGTATCGAGATTTTCAACCGATATATTTTGAAACAGATAGTTTCCACTTGTCGCGGTATCTAGACATGCGGCGATATTCATTGTTGTCGATTTTCCTGAGCCGCTTGGCCCCATTAGCGCCAAAAACTCGCCTTCATCGATTGTTAAGTTTAGCCCCTTAAGCGCTGGAAAAGGGTTCTCGCCTGTTCCGTAAGTTTTTGTGATGTTTTTGAATTGAATAAGTGCCATTATTGTTTTTTTACGGCGCCTTTAAGGACGTTTCTTCGAGGCTTCAACGATAATTTTTGTATCTGGCTGGATGGTGCCTGAAGCCACAGCGCTGTATTTTTGGTTGACGGCGAGAATTTCTACGGACATTTCGATTGGTCCTTTTTCTGTGAGCGCCCATAGCTTAGAAAAGCCAGTCTTTTGTTCAATATTTATTTTTTTCTTTGGTTTTTTTGATCTGGGAAATAACAACCCAAAAACACTTGTTTTGGTTTTCTTAGTTTTTAAATCTGAGTCAAAATTCACGCGGAATGCAGCGTTTGGAATCAAAAGTCGATTCTCTAGGCTCAGCGTAGTTATTGTTGCTGTTCCAGTCATTCCAGGTCGAAGCGATAAATCGGTATTGTCAACATTTAAGATGGTAGGGTATGTCACTACATCATCCGTTATTTCAGCTGCAAAGCTAATTCGATGAATCTTGGCAGAGTATTCGCGGTCTGGCCATGCATCTACTGTGAAATATGATTCTTGTCCGCTCTTAATATTTCCGACATCAGCTTCGTCAACATCGATAAGTAATTCCATTTGTGCCAGATCTTCAGCTATTGTAAATAGTACGGGCGCTTGGAACGATGCTGCAACTGTTTGTCCGGGCTCGATTGAGCGCTTTAGTACAACGCCATTAATCGGTGAAATTAAAGTAGCCTTAGTTACGTTAGTTTCGTCTGATCTTAATTCCGCTTTTGCTTGCTCCACTGCCGCTAGATTGCTCTTCTCATCCGCCCGTGCTCGGCGGACGTTCGCGACGGCTGAATCGATCTCACTTTGTGCTGGAACTTTTCCATTTGATAGTTTTTGTAGTTGTCTTAAACGATAAAGCTGAGTGCTGACCTCTGAAAGAGTAGCGCGTGACTGAATCACTGCGGCTTCACGTCCAATTAAAGCCGCTTTTGATTTTTCGACTTTATCATTTAATTTGGCGGTATCTAGCCTGGCCAAAACCTGACCAACCTTGACCCTGTCATTTTCTTCTACAAACACAGACTCCATAATGCCTGATAGTTCACTACCGACTTCCACCTGATTGGTGGGCCTAAGTTTTCCTGTGGCTGATACCGTAACAGTAAGCGTGCCTGACTTGACGGTTTCGGTGGTGTAAGTGTATTCGTCGCTTTCTTCGCCTGGCCAAAGATAGAAGGCTGCAAAGATTATAACTAAAATAAGGGATATATAGCCGACTATTTTTTTTGGGCTAGTTTTTGCGTTCGACTGGTCATCGAGGATCTCTTTTAGCGACTTTTGGGTTGATGCCATTTGTAGTTTTGAAGCCTATGGTTAATTAGTTTGTATGTTCGCTGGTTCAGTTTCGTAGGCCCAGCCGCCACCAAGGACTTTGTATAGCTGAGTTACACC
>QXZO01000210.1 GCA_009886305.1 Betaproteobacteria bacterium | reverse complement strand
TTCACCAGTGACTGTGGAGTTGCAAGGTGGAAACCTCAGCATCGATTGGTCTGGTGAGGGGCAATCGCTTATGATGTCTGGACCTGCAGTAACCAGCTTTCATGGACGCATAAAAATATGAGTAACGATAACTTGACGGACATAACGCTTAAGCAAGTGAGAGGCTATCTTCGTGATCACCCTACTTTCCTAGATGAAAACCCAGATATTCTTGAAACAATGATTGTTCATCATAAAACCGATGGCGCAGTATCGCTAATTGAACGACAGCTCTCCGTTTTGCGTGATCGAAACAAAGAAATTGGAGATCAACTGGATCTATTGGTAGAAACAGCGCAAAACAACGAGCTAATGTTTGAAAAAACTCGACAACTAGTCATCAATTTACTGGAAGCACCCGATTTGCCGGCCCTTGTAGAGACACTATATGAAAGCCTAGGTGTAGATTTTGGTATTGAATCCTTTAGCCTGACTCTATTTGCGAATAAAAAGAAACTTAAAAAAATGATGGCTAAAGTCACTTCCTTTGAAGATGCGAAAACCCAAGTGCCTGCATTAATTGATTTAGACCGATCAATATGTGGTCCACGCCAGGATTCAGAAGTAGATTTTCTCTTTGGAGAATCCCATCAACCGATAAAGTCAGTCGCCGCTGTGACTATAAGAAAAGAAACTACGTTCGGTATTTTATCTTTAGGTAATTCTGACCCTGAGTTCTATAGCAGTGACATGGGCACACTCTTCTTAGACTATGTTGCAGATGTACTTGGTAGACTTCTTTCCCAGCATTTGGAAGTAAAAAGCTAGTGGTTTTAAGAGCGCTTTTTAGGTCTTTTCTTCTTAGTACTTGCCTTACCGTTCACTGAGTTAGGGGATCCTGTTCTAGATTTTTTAGGTCCTGGTTTACGCTTTTTAGCCGTACTTTTAGTCTTTGAAGACTTACCTCGTGATTTTCTTTTTTTCTCATATTCTTTGGCTAACTGATTGGCTTTCGTCGAAACCTGGACATGCTTGTTTTTTTTGCTCCTTTCCGGCGCTTTTGTTTCATCCGTAGGCGAACCAATCAATTCAAAATCAATCTTGCGCTCTTCCAAATTAACTCGAACTAGTTTCACCGAGAGTTTCTGACCCAAACGAAATACTCTTCCGGTGCGTTCTCCAACCATCCTGTGTTGAGACGCTTCATGATGATAATAATCTTTTGGCAACCCTGTTACATGAATCAATCCCTCGACATAAAGCTCATCGAGCATTACAAACAATCCAAACCCAGTGACTGCACTTACAACACCTGTATATTTTTCTCCTACTCGATCCATAAGGTATTCGCATTTCAGCCAATTAACCACATCTCTGGTAGCATCATCAGCGCGGCGCTCTGTGACGGACAGATGCTCACCAGTAGACTCTAAACGATCTCCATCATAGGGATAGATCAGATGTGTTGGTATGGGAATAAACCCATCCACTCTCCGTATATTAGCTATCTTTTTGTTACTTCTGATAAGACTTCGAATAGCTCGATGAACCAACAAATCTGCATACCGTCTTATGGGGGAGGTGAAGTGAGTATAAGCATCAAATGCCAAGCCGAAATGACCAAGATTATTTGGCTGGTAAACCGCCTGACTCATGGACCTCAGCATCACGGATTGAATTACAGAGGCATCATCACGGCCTTTGATAGACCTCAAGACTCTCTGATAATCCTCTGGTTGCGGGTCTTCACCACCTCCTAGCCCAATACCCAACTCTCCTAGAAAATCCCTAACGGAGGTTAATCTTTCCTCACTTGGTCCTTCGTGAACCCTATACAGAGCGGGTATATTCACTCTCTCAAGAAACATTGCCGAACAAACATTGGCACAAAGCATGCACTCTTCTATTAAACGGTGCGCAGCGGTCCGCTCCACTGGAATTATCTGGCTAATTTTTCGCTGCCCATCAAAAAGAATACGAGTTTCTTGGGAGTCAAAGTCAATCGCTCCCCGCCCAGCTCTGCGTTTGTTTAGCACTTTATATAAATCATTTAGAGCGTCAATATGCCCCACAATGGATGCAAACTGTTTCCTAATGCCGGATTGTGAGCCCTCTTCTTGCTGAGCAATAATCTGGGCAACTTGGGTGTAAGTCATGCGAGCATGGGAATGCATCACCGCTTCAGAGAACCGATATCCGGTAATATCGCCTTGAGCATTGATTTGCATTTCACAAACCATACACAAACGGTCTTCAGCTGGATTTAGAGAACAAAGCCCATTGGACAGTTTTTCCGGCAACATTGGAACAACATGATTAGGAAAATAGACTGAGTTTCCTCTTTCAAATGCTTCTATATCAAGAGCAGAACCTACCTTAACGTAGTGAGAAACATCAGCAATAGCTACTATTAACGTCCAGCCACCGCGAGGTTTCTCCTCACAAAACACAGCGTCATCAAAATCACGAGCATCCTCACCATCAATGGTAATTAGTGGTGTTGCTCTTAAATCAACTCGCGATTTCACCTCAGTGACATGGTCAGGAATCTCCCCAGTTTCGGCTAGGACCTCATCATTCCATTGGTATGGGATACCATAGTTGCGGATAGACATTTCTACTTCTAGACCTGGGTCAAGATGGTCACCCAATACCTCAGCGATAGCTCCAATGGGTAAGCTTTGTCGAGAAGGTGGCTCTGTTACATCGACAACCACTATTTGTCCTGGTTTAGCAGCGCCAATCCCCTCAGGTGGAATTAATATATCCTGACTAATACGAGGATTATCTGCTCTTACAAAATTAATCCCACTCTCATTAAAGTAACGACCTACCAGCTGCGATGTATTTCGTTCTACGATATCAACCAAACTTCCCTCTGGCCGCCCGCGACGATCCCAGCCTGCAACCCTTACAAGCACAATGTCTCCATCAAATACTCGACGCATCTGGGTACTAGAAAGATAAATATCCTCACCATCTCCATTGACAGGTTTTACGAAACCGTACCCTTCCGGATGGCCAATAACCCTTCCTTTAACCAAGTTCAACTTATCCAAGGTGCCATAACCGTCTCTGCGATTACGAGCAATTTGACCGTCGCGTTCCATCGCTCGAAGTCGTCTGCGCATGGCCTCGATTTGATCGTCCTCTTTGAGGTTTAATGCCGAACATATTTCCTCATGGGTCAGTGGGCCAACACTCTCAGATAGGTAGTCTAGTAAAAACTCCCTACTTGGGACTGGTTTTTCATAATTACCTGCTTCCCTAGAGGCAAAAGGATCATGATTTTTGTTTTTTTTCTTCATATTCACTACTGAGGCGCGATTTATAGGTAAATGTCATGCATAGCTTGTACAGTCTGCTAACACGTTTTTGCAGTCTATGTGTTATCTTCGAAGGAGTAAAAGGAATTTAAACTTGAATATCTGAATCCGCGGTAAAAAATTCAGCTACGTATTAAATACACACTTGTTTAGGGGAAAAATTAGAGACCACAAAAAAGGCGACCTAGAAGGTCGCCTTTTTTATTTTGGAGGGTTCTTAGCTCAACTTTTCTTTGATTCGAGCAGATCGTCCAGAACGATCACGAAGATAGTAAAGCTTAGCTCTTCGAACAGCACCGCGGCGCTTGACTTGAATGCTGTCTACTAAAGGACTGTAAGTTTGAAAAGTACGCTCAACCCCAATGCCATTAGATATTTTTCTGACAGTAAATGCGGAATTTAACTGGCGATTGCGCTTAGCGAGCACGACACCCTCAAACGCCTGAAGACGCTCTCGAGAACCTTCTTTGACCTTAACCTGCACGACCACTGTATCACCCGGGCTAAAGTTAGGTATCTCCTTGCTCATCTGCTCTTTCTCAATCGCAGCTATAATTGATGTTTTATTAGTCATTTCTTGCTCCTCAATTTTCATTGGTTGGTGGTAAACCACCTGATTTAGAGCT
>QXZO01000021.1 GCA_009886305.1 Betaproteobacteria bacterium | reverse complement strand
AAGTTGCGAGACGACTCGGGTTTTCTTATCTCGATAGTGGTGCATTGTATAGGGCTGTAGGTCTGTTTTATTTGAATGAGAATAAAAATATTAATCTCAGTGACCCACGTGAAGTTGAGGTGCTGATGGAGGCGATCAGGATTGAGGTTTCGGGTGAAAAAGTTCTTCTGAATGGAGATGATGTAACTCTGCGCATACGCGAAGAAGTTGTCTCCATGGCGGCAAGCAAGGTAGCTAAAAGTGAGGCGATTAGAGGGTTTATGTATTCGCTTCAACGTAATGTGCGTCATGCCCCCGGGTTAGTTGCTGATGGAAGGGACATGGGAACTACTGTGTTCCCGAACGCTGAATTAAAAATCTATCTAACTGCCTCTCTGGAAGAGAGAGCCCACAGACGCTACCTACAGTTGGTGGAAAGCGGTGAGCGTGTTAAAATAACAGGTCTAGTTTCGGAGATGAGTAAGAGAGATTTGGAAGATGCTTCTCGAACTGCCTCTCCAATGCGGAAAGCAGGCTCCGCAATTGAGATTGATAGTACGGGAAAAAGTATTGAAGTAGTAGTTCAAAATATTCTCGATGCGTTTCACAGTTCTGACTGTGAGTCGGGTCGTTGAGAGCACAATCGGGTCCGCTTAAACTGCGGTTTTTTTAAACTTTAATCGTGAGAATCTAACGCTGTAAGTTAACGTTCTCCAAGAAATTTATCCTATGACAACCACTGATATAGAAACCCCAATAGACGAAAGTTTTGCTGCAATGTTCGAGGAGAGCTTGCAACGCCAGGAAATGCGTGCAGGCGAAGTGATAACAGCTGAAGTAACACGTATTGACCATAATTTTGTAGTTGTAAACGCGGGCTTAAAGTCCGAGAGTTACATTGCTCTTGACGAATTCAAGGACGATAAAGGCGAGCTTGAGGCTCAAGTCGGAGACTATGTCTCAGTGGCAATTGAATCCATCGAAGATGGATATGGGGAAACTAAGTTATCGCGAGAAAAAGCCAAGAAGCTAGCTGCGTGGATGAGCCTCGAAAAGGCGATGGAAGAAGGTGCGATTGTTGAAGGTTTTGTATCTGGACGCGTCAAAGGCGGGCTAACGGTCACCCTTGATAGTATTCGAGCATTTCTACCCGGATCCTTGGTTGATGTTCGGCCGGTAAAAGATACCACCCCATATGAAGAAAAGACGCTTGAATTCAAAGTGATCAAACTTGATCGGCGCAGAAATAATGTAGTGGTCTCAAGACGTGCTGTTCTCGAGGATAGCTTGGGAGAGGAACGTCAGAAAATATTAGAAAGTCTCGAGGAAGGTGTCGTCGTTAAAGGGATCGTTAAAAACATTACTGACTATGGTGCTTTTGTGGACCTTGGTGGTATTGATGGTCTTTTGCACATAACGGATTTAGCTTGGCGTCGTGTGAAGCACCCATCTGAAGTTGTTAATATTGGTGATGAACTAGAAGCTAAAGTGCTCAAGTTCGACCAAGAAAAAAGTCGCGTGTCCCTTGGTTTGAAACAGTTGGGCGAGGATCCTTGGATTGGACTCTCACGAAGACTGCCCGCAACGACACGCTTGTTTGGTAAAATCTCCAACCTCACTGATTACGGAGCTTTCGTAGAAATCGAGCCCGGTATAGAAGGTTTGGTTCACGTTTCAGAAATGGATTGGACTAACAAGAATGTCCATCCGTCAAAAATAGTTCAGCTAGGGGATGAAGTTGAAATTATGATCCTTGAGATTGATGAAGACCGACGTCGTATTTCATTGGGAATGAAACAATGTACTCCTAATCCTTGGGATGAGTTCGCAGCAACTGCGGCCAAAGGTGACCGTGTCAAAGGTGCGATTAAATCCATTACGGATTTCGGTATCTTCATCGGACTTCCCGGTGGTATTGATGGACTGGTGCACACCTCTGACTTGTCATGGACTGACACGGGCGAGGATGCAGTCAGAAATTACAAAAAGGGCGATGAAGTAGAGGCGGTCATCTTATTAATAGACGTTGAGCGTGAACGTATTTCACTTGGAGTCAAACAGTTAGAAGATGATCCGTTAGGAAACGTCACAGCGAATTTCGAAAAAGGTTCTATATTGGAAGGTACAATTAAATCTGTCGATGCTAAAGGCGTTTTAGTTGATCTTGGTGATAGCGTTGAAGGATTCATCAAAACTAGTGATCTTTCCAGAGAAAAGGGTGTTTCAGCGGAATCATTTTCTGAAGGACAAACTGTTCAAGCCATGGTTGGTTCAGTGGACCGGAAGACTCGAGTAGTTAATCTGTCAATTAAGGCGAAAGACGTTGCCGAAGAAGCAGCGGCAATCAAGAAGCATTCAGCGGACAGTGACGGGCAAAATGCCGGTACAACTAACTTGGGTGCGTTACTTAAAGCTAAAATGGAAAATAATTAAGAAATCGCCCTGATTGAATGGTAAAGAGGTTTTAGACTGTCATGACTAAATCTGAGTTGATTGTTAAACTGGCCAACAGATTGCCAGCGTTCAAAGAAGAGGATGTTTCTTTTTCTGTTGCGTTGGTACTCGAAGCAATCCGATCAACCTTGGAGAAGGGAAGACGGGCTGAAATCAGAGGTTTTGGTAGCTTTGCCCTTAACTATCGCCCACCTCGAAATGGGAGAAATCCGAAAAGTGGTGAACAAGTTTCTGTTCCTGCAAAGTACGTTCCACATTTTAAACCGGGTAAGGAGTTGAAAGACCGTGTAAATTCCGTAACTCCAGCGGCAAGCCAAGACTTTTGATGGCGTTGATATTAATTTGATGGAGTGGGTTATTAAGAGCGATCGAACTGTTTTGATCGCTTTTTTTATCACTTTGTCTAAGTTCATTATCGCTTTGAAGGCTAAAAATGATTAGTTTTTTTTCTGGGTTATTCAAGTTAGCACTGTTCGCTATAATTTTAGTATTTGCTGTCTACAACTTTGAGATGGTGACTTTACGATTTGCTAATGTTTATGAGTTTAATTTGCCCCTCGCAGTTGTGTTATTTTTCTTTTTTGTATTAGGCTTAGTACTTGGATCTACCATTTCATGGTTGGGAAAAGTAAACATTAAAAAGCGACAGTAGTTCGGAGGGCGCACCAATGGATTTTCAGAACTGGTGGCTATTAGCTTTTCCTTCATTTTTTTTGCTAGGCTGGTTGGCGGCTAAAATTGACGTCAAGCAGTTGATGAGCGAATCTAAAAAGATTCCATCAACTTATATTGAAGGATTAAATTTCTTATTAAATGAAGAAAAAGACAAGGCGATAGACGTTTTAGTGAAATTGTCTGTTAACGAGCCTGATTCGGTGGAGTTGCAGTTCGCTGTTGGTCGTCTGTTCCGAAGTAACGGTGAAATACAAAGAGCTCTGACCGTACATCAAGGACTGCTTGATCGACCAGAACTCACAAATGTGCAAAGAAATCGTGCTGTTTTAGCTGTTGGCGAGGATTTCTTTAAATCTGGTATGTATGACCGCGCAGAAGATTTTCTTAAACGCGTGGGCGGGAGTGAGCATGCGCCTCACGCGCTAAGGTTGCTTACCGACCTCTACGTGAATCAGAATGAGTGGCACCGGG
>QXZO01000209.1 GCA_009886305.1 Betaproteobacteria bacterium | reverse complement strand
ATTAAGATTTTGTTGAAGTGCTAAAAGGAGTCAGAACGATGAAGGTGCACCCCACTAGAAAATTCGATAATACTGCGAAAAATTATCAATACATTCAAGCTGTACCGCTAGCTGCAGCGATGGGTGCTGAAATAAGAGGTATTGATATCAGCACTATTACGGATGCGCAATTTCTGGAGGTTGAGGACGCGCTTTACCGACATAAAATGATTTATTTCAGAAAGCAGAATTTTTCTCATGCGGACCAAGAGTCTTTCTCATTACGTTTTGGCGAATTCGCAGACGATGCGTATACGACAGGAGTAGATGGTCATCGTAACGTCCATCCGGTCATTATGGAGGCAGAGACACGCGCAGAGATGGTGTTTGGCAACGGGTGGCATGTTGACTCCCCTTTTATGGAGCAACCGCCCTCCGTGAGCATGCTCTATGGTGTTGAGGTTCCTCCTTATGGCGGCGATACGATTTGGGCAAATTCGGTGTTAGCTTATAACTGCTTGAGTGACACAATGAAGGCCATTATTGAGCCATTAAAAATCCATTTTTCTGCTAAAAGTGTTGTGAATCAATTACAAAAAGAAGCTGATGATAAGCGGAAAAAAGATATTGATGGTGGTCGTACTACTGGGTTTGGCGACATGGAGCTCGACATGAGAACGCAGGCTATGGTCGACGGTAGTTTCCATCCGTTGGTTCGAACTCATCCTAAGTCGGGAGAGCGTGCGTTGTATGTTGATGAAACCTATACAAATGGTATCGAGGGTCTAACTGCAGTTGAGTCGGCCGGGCTTTTGAGTTTCCTCAAAGAACATGTTTCTCAGCCAGCTTTTACTTGTCGACTAAAGTGGGAACCAGGCACTTTCGTACTTTGGGATAATCGAGGTTGCTGTCACCATGCTTTCAATGATTACGATGGACATCGACGTGCACTGTATCGAACAACAGTTAAGGGGGAAATTCCTGCTTAGTTTCACGGGGTTAAAGATACCAGTGTTGTCTTATTTAGCGTGTCATCAAGCCAGGCCTTGATCGTAGCTTCGTGTTTACCGATGTATTGAATGGAATCATTGTTTAGCACCATGGGTAGGTCGTGACCGGGAATCAATATACCGTTGTCGCGACGAGACCAGGCACCCCAAATATCGTTAATTGATTTTTTCGTGATGTGTGCGTCATACGTCATATCTGCCATCCGAGAAACTAATTCTGCTCGGTTTTTACAGGCGTCCCCTGTAAAGACGATATCGCAATTTCCAGTATCGAGAACGTAAACTGTACTGCCTGGTGTGTGTCCGGGACAAATTAGAGACTTGATGCCAGGCAAAACTTCATCATCATGTTCTATCAGCACGAGTTTATGGTATTCCTCAAGTGCCTCCATATACAATTCGGGAACATATGTTTCTCCAGCTGGTTGTTCTAACGCCCAAACCATTTCTTCTCTGGAGATGTAAATATTTGCATTCGGGAAATTCACCCAGTTGATGGCATGGTCGAAATGAGAATGGGTTAATAAAACGTCTGTGATTTCATCGGGACTTACTCCAAGTTCTCTTAGTCGTTGATTCAGTATTACTCGTTGACCAAACCCACCCACATCGACGAGAGCGGTGAAGCTGCGATGTCGGACGAGTGCAATGGTACTAAAGCCAAGGGGCCCATGACAGACACTTTTTCCCGGAAAACCATGAACAATGATATCGATGTGATAGGCACCCTTGAGAAAAGATCGTTGATTTTCATTTGCCATGTTCTCGTCCCTCGAGTGGCGCATTAAAACCGTAGAGTTGCGCCGGGTTATCAACCAATATCGCTTTTTTCAATGTATCTGATGGGCAATAGTCGTTGAGAGCGTTTAGCAATGCACCGTCATTAGGCATGTTGTCATATAAACCCGGGTGCGGCCAGTCACTGCCCCAAACCATACGTTTGTTTGATGCTGAAATGAGTGCATGGGCAAAGACTTCTGCCTCTTTGTATGAGGGGCTCGCTGTTGATGTACGATAGCTGCCTGATAGTTTCGCCCAGGCATGACCCTCTTCGATTAAATTGATTAATGTTTGAAAACCAACGTCATTAACACCACGATTAGTGGGCATGTGTCCCATATGATCAAAAACGATCTCGTTGGGTAGCCGTCGCAGTCTGTCAGCAATTGATTGGAGTTCCGAGACGTCAATAAGTAGTTGAATGTGCCAGTTAAATATGGCGATTTTTGATGCGATGTATTCTAGGTCTTTTAACTGCACCCCTCCTTTAAATAATAGATTAAAGCGTACTCCCCTGATCCCACCGGTGTGCAACATCTCAAGCTCTGCCTCAGAGACGTTGTTGGTCACTACTGCAACACCACGCGCGTTTTCGTCGCCATACTGTTTGATTGCGTCAAGGGTCGCTTTGTTATCGTTACCATAAATGGATGGCTGTACGATGACAGCCCGTGTGATGCCTAATTTTCGATGCATGTTCTGGTATGCATTAAGTGAGGCTTCAGGTGGTGTATAGGATCGATCAAGAATGAATGGAAATTTTTTTCTTGGTCCGAAGACGTGTGCATGACAATCGCACGCCTCAGAGGGGACCTTAAATATAGGCGTGTCAACCTGGTCGAGGGGTGGTAGGCAAAGGCCTGTTTCATTCGTCATGTTCAGTACCTCGCGGTTGGCAATAACTAAACCTTATCTTTTTTGACGAATTAAAACTTTTAATGAGCTTGATCCCAATTAATACCAGAGCCTATGTCAGCGACTAGCGGCACGTTAAGCTTTGCGATTGCCGCCATGCGTTGAGGTACTTCTGTAAGAATTAATTCTAACTCTTCCTCTGGTGTTTCTAGTATGAGCTCATCATGGACTTGCATAATGATGTTGGTTTTCAATCCTTCTTCACGCAGCCAGCAGTTGACAGCGATCATCGCGATTTTAATTAAATCGGCCGCCGTACCCTGCATGGGCGCATTGATAGCCGCACGTTCGGCTGCCTGTCGTAGCTGATGATTAGATGCATGTATTTCTGGAAGCGTTAATCGTCGACCAAAAACTGTTTCGACATAGCCGAGCTCTTTCGCTTGATTCTTAGATCGATCCATATAATTTGCAACACCTGGGTAGCGAGAAAAGTAACGGTCGATATACTGCTGTGCGGCTGAGCGTTCAACGCCGAGTTGCTTGGCAAGTCCGAATGCTGACATACCGTAGATCAAGCCAAAGTTAATTACTTTCGCGTAACGTCTTTGTTCGGTAGAGACTTCAATCGGAGTTAGATTGAACAGCTCACTCGCTGTTTGTCGATGGACATCTTCTCCGTTTTGGAAAGCTTCGATTAGGCTCGCATCTTCGGATAGGTGCGCCATAATCCGTAACTCAATCTGTGAATAGTCTGCGGAAACAATGGTTGATCTCGCAGGCGCGATAAATGCCTCTCTTACGCGCCGACCCTCTTCAGTCCGGATAGGAATGTTTTGTAGATTCGGTTCATTACTCGCAAGCCGTCCAGTGTTAGCAACAGCTTGCGCATAATTAGTATGAATTCGACCAGTGTGTCTATCAATCATCCGAGGAAGCTTTTCGGTGTAGGTGGTTTTGAGTTTTGATAAGGTTCGATGACTTAATATCAATGCAGGCAAAGGGTGATCTAAAGCAAGTTGTTGCAGCACCTCTTCATTTGTCGATGGTTTCCCCCCGGGTGTTTTCTTGAGGATCGGTAACTGTTTTTGATTAAATAAAATTTCTTGTAATTGTTTGGGAGAACTCAGATTGAAATTCGAACCGGCCTCTTCAAATGCTTCTTTCTCAATAATTTGTATTCTGTCGCTCAAATTTATCGTTTGCTTATCCAGTGAATCTGCATCCACAAGAACCCCGAAACGTTCTATTTCGAACAGAATCTGCATAGCGGGAATCTCAATATCACGATAAATGTAGGTAAGTTTCGCCTCCTTCTCTAGTAACGGCCACAGGTGTTGATGAAGTCGTAAGGTGATATCTGCGTCCTCAGCCGCATAGTCCCGAGCGACATTTAAGTCGACCATGGAGAAGGGTATTCTGTTAACCCCCTTACCAGTTATTTCGTCGTAACTTGTTGTCTTGATCCCCAGATGTCTCAGTGCGAGACTATCCATGTCATGCTTTCGATGGCTCTCCAACACGTAGGATTGTAAGAGTGTGTCATGCTCAACTCCGCGCATACGAACGCCATGATTGTTAAAGATATGCAAATCAAATTTTAAGTTTTGTCCTACTTTTTTGTGATCAGGAGCTTCCAACCAACGCTTTAGTTTTTCCAAGACCAAGTTGATGTCAAGCTGTTCTGGGCAATCAACATAATTGTGTCCGACAGGAATGTAGCTTGCTTGACCTGGTTCTGTCGCGAGCGAAATACCCACTAACTTGGCTTGCATTGAGTCAAGACCTGTTGTTTCGGTGTCGATCGCGGTGAGACTGGCGGTACTTATTTTTTTAATACACTCATCTAAAGCGTTAACCGAAGTAATGAGTTTATATTCTCTAGGGATGCTTTTTTTAGGAATTGACTCTACTTGAACCTCAATCCCTTCTTTTTTCTCTTTGTGGAGTTCAGAAAGCCAAGTTTTAAAGTTTAATTTGTCAAACAGGCTTGCGAGGGCATTTTTGTCCTCAGGACGATATGATAAATCTTCCATATTGAAGGTGAGTTCAACATCATCCTTTAACGTTACAAGTTCTCGTGTTGTTGGTAGCCATTCTATAGATTGCCTTAAATTTTCCCCGACTTTGCCCTTAATCTCATCTGCGTGTGCAATGATCGACTCAAGATTACCAAATTCGTTAAGCCATTTAACGGCAGTCTTGGGGCCTACTTTATCTACCCCTGGGACGTTATCTACCGAGTCGCCGACTAGACTTTGATAATCAATCATTCTGTCTGGGTAGACGCCAAACTTTATTTTAACTCCCTCTTTATCGAGAACTTCCCCAGTCATGGTATTAATGATTGTTACATTTGGTTTAATTAGCTGGGCAATATCTTTGTCACCAGTTGAAATTACTATTTCGAGCCCTGCCTCAAGTCCTTTTGAAGTCAGAGTAGCAATAACGTCATCCGCTTCCACTTCAGGGATCACCATAAGCGGAATACCTAAAGCTTTGATACATTTGTGTAACGAGTCGATTTGAGCTCGTAAATCGTCTGGCATGCTTGGTCTATTGGCTTTATATTCCGGATAAATGTCATCACGGAATGTTTTCCCCTTAGCGTCGAAGATACAGGCGACGTAGTCCGGTTTAATGTCATACCTTGCGCGTTTAAGCATATTGATGACGCCGTATATAGCGCCAGTAGGCTCGTCTGCTTTATTACGAAAATCAGGCATCGCATGAAAGGCGCGATAAAGGTAGGAGGAGCCGTCTATTAATAGTAGTTTTTTCATGAAATGATTTCGTTAACATGCGTGATTACACTCGTCTACATTATGTCAGACTTGCGCAATCCATAATTTCGGTAATATAGCGGTCTTGAGCAACATTCTTATCGATATAGTGATGCTGTAAATCATGTCAGTTTTTACAAAAGTCAGTTTAGATGAAGCCTCGCAGTGGGTGAAGCAGTGTTACTCGATTGGTAAAGTCGTTAACTTGCGCGGAATCGAATCGGGCATAGAAAATACAAATTTCTTTTTGGACACCGACCATGGTGTTTTCGTACTCACTCTGTTTGAAAAGTTAACCGCTACAGAGCTGCCTTTTTATTTAAATTTAATGGCACATCTCAGTAGTCATGGCGTCCCCGTTCCTACACCAATTAAAAAATTAGATAATCAATTTTTAGGAGAGCTCAACGGTAAGCCTGCTGCAATTGTTAGTTGCATACCGGGATCTCCGACCACAGCACCCACCAGTGATCAGGTATATTTGGTTGGCGAGCAACTTGCACACTTGCATTTGGCGGGCCAGTCTTTTGAGGGGTATCTAGAAAACTTGAGAGGCGGCGCCTGGTGGTCCGAGGCGGCAGAGGATATCTATGAGTTTTTAGACGAGCGAGATGCTTATTTACTTCGAACAGAGATAACTTACCAAGCCGAATTTGTTAGCGACGCGATCCCCCGTGGGGCAATTCACGCAGATTTATTTCGAGATAATGTGTTATTTGACGGGTCTCGGGTTGGTGGATTTATTGACCTATATTTTGCTTGCATAGACGCTTGGGTTTATGACGTCGCGATAACCGCTAACGACTGGTGTATTCGGGTCGACGGCTCTCTTGATAACAATAAATTACAATCTCTGTTGAGAGGTTACAACAGTATCCGGCAGTTCACTCCTATGGAGAAAAAAGTTTGGCCAATAATGTTGCGAGCAGGCGCTTTGAGGTTTTGGGTGTCGCGTCTCTATGACTTGTACTTACCTCGGACTGGCGAATTGACGCATGCCCATGACCCGAATCTATTCAAGCAAATTTTACAAAATCATAGAGCTCAATTACAAAGCTTTCCTGAATAAGAAAATTATTTTTTAGACGCGAGTCAGCCTTGCATATTCTAGAGCGAGCCATTTAAGACCACTCTCGCTAAAATTCACTTGAAGCCTAGAGTCCGCGCCTTGTCCTTCGACTTGAACAACAGTGCCTACACCAAATTTGGCATGTTGTACTTGTTGTCCAATACGAAATCCTCTCTGCGTTTTCTGGCTGATTATTGTGGATTTTTGTACCGAGGGACCAGCGGTTGTTGTGCTGGATTTAGCGTCATTAATTTTTTTCAGTAAATTGTCAGGTATTTCATCAATGAATCGTGATTCAATGTTGTAGCGTGTTTGTCCATGAAGCATTCGCATTTGTGAGTGCGATAGGTAGAGGCGCCGCATTGCACGTGTCATGGCGACGTACATTAGCCTTCGTTCCTCCTCTAAGCCGCCATGCTCGTTAATACTGTTTTCGTGGGGGAACAACCCTTCTTCTAAACCGCTGATAAAGACGCTGTGGAATTCTAGGCCTTTTGCTGAATGAACGGTCATTAGCTGCAGCGCGTCCTCGCCAGCATGCGCTTGATTATCACCCGCCTCAAGTGAGGCGTGCGCTAGAAAGTCAATGAGTGGGTCAATTTCCGTTAAGTTAAAACCTTCCTCAGTGCCATCCTCTATTTGAGGCTCTAGGCTAGGCGCATTATCCCTGTCAGCGATAAAAGCCGAGGCCGCATTAATAAGTTCATTAAGGTTTTCGAGTCGATCTTGGCCGTCACGGTCTTTCTGATAATGTTCAGCGAGACCGCTTCCCTCGATGGAGTGCTCGATTAGCTCTGGGAGGGAGAATCCTGCGGTTTCATTTTTTAGTTTTTCAATTAAATTGATAAACCCCGTTACTGCAGTAGTCGCGCGACCAGATAGTGGCGCCGAGCATGCGGCTTGCCACAACGAGGTGCCAGAACGTTCGGCCAGGTCGCGAATACTTTCGATCGTGCGATTTCCAATGCCGCGCGTCGGAAAATTAATAATTCTGAGTAGCGCCCCATCGTCGTCGGGACTGGCGATTAATCTTAGGTAAGCAAGCGCATGTTTTACTTCTTGTCGTTCGAAGAATCTTAGTCCACCATAAACTTTGTAAGGAATTCCCGAGCTGAATAACCCGTGCTCCAATATTCGAGATTGAGCATTTGATCGATAAAGAAGCGCCATGTTTTTGAGTTCGATGCCAGAATTTCTTAGCGCTTGTATTTCTTCAATGATAAATGAAGCCTCTTCGCCATCAGTCATAGCTCGGAAGACCCTTATAGGCTCTCCCTCCCCTTGATCTGTCCATAAATTTTTACCAAGCCTGCCGTCGTTATTCTTAATTAATGCATTAGCACCGTCTAGAATATTGCCAAGAGAACGGTAGTTTTGCTCAAGTTTTACAACTTTTTCAATTGAAAAATCCGTTTCAAAACTCAACATATTCCCAGAGTTCGCCCCTCGAAAAGCATAAATAGACTGGTCATCATCGCCCACTGCCATTACACATGCGCCTTGATCGGCCAGGAGTTTAAGCCATGCATATTGGAGTTTATTCGTATCTTGAAACTCATCCACAAGGATATGTTTGAAGCGATTTTGATAATGTTTAAGTAGTCGCTCATTCTTTAACAGTAATTCGTAAGAGCGAAGTAGTAGTTCTGAAAAATCTACGACACCCTCGTTGGCGCAAGCGCGGTCATACTCTCGATAAACCTCTGTGAGAGTTCGGCTAAATTCATCAATTGGCTCTACTTTATTCGGCCGCAAGCCCTCTTCCTTATTTGAGTTAATGAAGTATTGTGCTTGCCTAAACGGATAGCGGACTTCGTCAATTGATAGGCTTTTCATGACTCGTTTTACGAGCGACAACTGATCGGCTGAATCTAGTATTTGAAAAGTTTGAGGAAGGCTTGCTTCTCGAAAATGTGTTCTGAGCAGTCGATTACAAAGCCCGTGAAAGGTACCTATCCACATACCCCTAGTGTTTATCGGCAGCATTGACGTAATGCGCAGTAGCATTTCTTTCGCGGCTTTGTTGGTAAAAGTAACTGCCATCAATTCAAAGGGATTAATTTGTCCAGTTTGAATGAGCCAAGCGATTCGAGTTGTGAGTACCCTTGTTTTTCCGGAACCAGCTCCTGCCAGAACTAAGACGGAGGAAGTTGAGTGAGTTGTGGCGTCAAGTTGCGGCTGGTTCAGCCCTTGCAGTATTTCAGACATTCAATGGGCTTCAGTGGGGTTAAAATTCATTTTTGTGCACGTTCTTCGC
>QXZO01000208.1 GCA_009886305.1 Betaproteobacteria bacterium | reverse complement strand
AAGCACAAGGCGAGTCCTGCTGGCCAGTAAGCTACGTTATCTTCTGGACCCAAATACCCAGCCCCACCCCTGCATGGAGCACCCGTCAAATGAGCGCTGAGATTCGTACCGGAAGCCGAGGTGACCGTCATAACTGCGGTTTGTTTTAGAAGATCTAAACTTCGATCTACTTTCTCTTTCAAAGAAGGGTCAGGCATGCATCTTTCGAGAATCTCCGGATGTTCATTGGAAACCATCAGAAGCCGCCCGCCTTGGTTAATAATCGACCGTAGCTCTTTCGAGTGGAGCATACCCTCAACAGTGACGTCGATAATTAGATCGCAAGCAGCCAAAGTAGGTAATAAAGTTTCATACCCCTCAAGGGCGTAACACGCACCAGTCGATCGAACCGGTAAGGGGTCCCTCAAGGCGGGAGAAGGCACCCTAACCCTTATAGGTTTAGCGTTTAGTCGCAACAAGGCATGCTCAGCCAAGTCAGCCAAAATGGGACGTGATTGGGATTCAGATAAAATCACAACAACCTGACCCTTAGATACACCACTTAACGCGAAAGTCTTTTGGAAACAATCAATCCATTTGGGCTCAAGTTGTTCTTGTAACATTTTGGTCCACCCTTAATCTCTAGAACATCACAACATGGTGTTCATATTACCTTGTAATTAAAGATTGTAGCTAAGAGCCAACGTAGCTCGTTTTAACAGTAGTATAGAATTCCTGGGCGTACCTTCCCTGCTCTCTAGACCCATAGCTTGATCCTTTTCGTCCGCCAAATGGCACGTGATAGTCAACCCCAGCTGTCGGCAAGTTCACCATCACCATTCCAGCTTGAGCATGTCGTTTGTAGTGCGAAGCATATTTTAGAGACGCAGTACATATCCCCGAAGATAGTCCAAACGCCGTATCGTTAGCAACGGACAACGCCTCTTCGTAATCTCTAACGCGAATAACGGAGGCTACCGGTCCAAAAACCTCTTCTCGATTAATTTTCATATCATTATTAGTTTCGGTAAATAATGCAGGCTGAAGGTAAAAACCTTCGGTATCACGTTTTAATAATTCCCCTCCATACGAAAGTGTTGCTCCTTCTTTTTTAGCTTCCTCAATGAAATAGAGATCTTGATTAAGCTGATTTTTGTCGACTACTGGCCCAATATGCGTGTTTGGCTCTATTGCATTACCTACCTGCAGTCCCTCTAATCGATTGACAAGAGCCTCTACGAATTGAGTATAAATACCATCAGTCACAACTAAACGTGATGAAGCAGTGCAGCGTTGTCCTGTTGAAAAGTAAGCTCCGTTCACTGCGCACTCAACAGCATTATTCAAGTCTGCGTCATCCAGGACAACTAGTGGGTTCTTGCCGCCCATCTCAAGTTGGAACTTAGCCATCCTCGCAACTGCGGTCTGCGCAACGCTGCGACCAGTTTCAACTGACCCTGTGAAAGTAATTGCATCGACTCTTGGATTAGTCACTATTTCGTCTCCAACGACGCCACCTCTACCCATCACAAAATTAAACACGCCACTAGGAACGCCAGCCTCTACAATAATCTTAGCGATTGCATGGGCTGTGCCTGGTACGAGATCCGCTGGCTTGAAAATTACGCAGTTTCCATACGCTAAGGCTGGAGCAATTTTCCACGCAGGAATAGCAGCTGGAAAGTTCCAAGGGGAAATAATGCCTACCACCCCCATAGGGTCTCTTACAATCTCGACATCGATATTAGGTCGTGTGGAAGGCAGCAAATCTCCCGTTTGCCGCAAAACTTCCCCAGCAAAAAACTTAAAGATATGCGCAGCTCTGGTGACCTCACCAATACCTTCAGGAAGGGTTTTTCCTTCTTCCCGAGATAAGAGCATGCCAATTGATTCTTTTTGTTTAAGTAGTCCATTACCAATCTTATCGAGTAAATCTGATCGAGCTTGAACTCCAAAATTTGCCCAAGCAAAGGAGGCTTGAACCGCGGCGTCAATAGCATTTTTTGCTTGTTGTCTATCAGCCCTTACATAATCTGCGATTACCTCATTGATGTCGGAGGGGTTTATATTTTCGGAAGCGTCGTCACCACTCACCCATTCGCCTGCGATATAGTTCAAGTATTTTTCGCGTTTCATGAAACCTCCAAAATATTTACGTGTATAACAACTTGAGGCTTAAACTTGATTTTAAGTCCGTATTGTTTTTTTAATTAGCAACACCCTATGTGAACTGAGAGTCATTCATTATAGGAAAATTTTGGAACCATAGTTAGCGGTCAAAACAAACGTATGTGAGATCGCTTGCCTCTCCTTTACGGAAGTTTCCAGCAAAAGAATGATCTTCACCAACACAACCTGAAGAAACATTAACGTTTAATACTTTATCTAAGATCTTTAGGTCCCATGCGCAGGTGCTGTCCCACGAATAGCTAACACCATTTTGCCTCATATCCCATTTGTCGAATTGAGTTGATCTTGAAATCATCTCACTATTGGTATTTGAGCAATAAAAATCAATTGGTCCCGGGCTTGTACCGCTTAATCGGTATTTCGGCCCCATCTTTACGATATTAATATTTACATGACTATCATTTACCCAAGAACCCTCTATTGGGTGAAGGTCATT
>QXZO01000207.1:3758-8719 GCA_009886305.1 Betaproteobacteria bacterium | reverse complement strand
GATATTCTGAAAATTCAGAGCTCTCACGGGGCCAATGAACCCTCACCTTAGAGAGAGTGATGTTGACAGAGTGTGCAGTGCCTTTGCATCCTATCTTTATGCCTGATTTTTCGATTCACGCTAGTTCAATAGTTGATGATGGTGCAATCATAGGCGCCGATACTAAGATATGGCATTTTGCTCACATATGCAGGGGCGCCAAAATCGGAGAAAACTGCTCTTTTGGGCAGAATACAATGGTAGCGCCAAAAGTATCTATTGGAAACAATGTGAAAGTGCAAAACAATGTATCCATTTATAGTGGAACTACCATTGAAGATGATGTTTTCCTTGGGCCCTCTTGCGTATTGACTAATGTAAGTAATCCTAGATCTCAGGTAAGTCGCCGAAGTCTTTATGAAGAAACTTTGATCCGACGTGGGGCAACCATTGGTGCTAACGCCACGATTGTTTGCGGCATTACCATTGGGCGCTATGCATTTATTTCTGCTGGTGCTGTGGTTACCAAAGATGTGCCCGATTATGCAATGATTCTTGGGGTGCCGGGACGACAACGTGGTTGGATGTCTCGCCATGGTCATCCGCTCAAGGAGAAAGATGCAGATGGGCGATTTCTTTGCCCCGAGAGTGGTTATTGCTATCAAGAGACGGATGGGATACTCGTATGCATCGACATAGATGAGGAGGATAGTTTACCTGAAAATGTAGCAACTGGGGCAAAATCCTACAGAGAATTTTATGAATGAAAATTATTGAGAAGTTCAACCAAAAACAAGCTAAGATCGGAGTCGTCGGTTTAGGTTATGTCGGTCTCCCCTTGGCTATTGGCTTTGCCCAGAACGGTCATCGAGTGCTAGGCATTGATGTCGATCAGTTTAAGGCTGATGAAATCAATGCGGGACGCTCATACATCCAACATATCGATGGAGTGGGTATTGCGAAATATTCAAAAAGTGGCTTGCTCAGTGCCACTGTTGATTTTTCTCAAGCGTCGGGGTGCGATGCTCTCATTATCTGTGTGCCTACGCCCCTGTCGGGTCACCACGAGCCTGACCTGAGCTATGTGATAAATACGCTTGAAGCTCTACTGCCCTACTTAAGAGAGGAACAGGTTATTTCACTCGAGTCGACAACTTACCCTGGGACTACAGAGGAGGAGCTTCGACCTCGTATTGAATCACGTGGTTTCAAAATTGGTGAAAACTTCTATTTAGCTTATTCTCCTGAGCGAGAAGACCCAGGGAATCCCGAGTTTAGCTCTGTCAATATTCCTAAGGTGATGGGGGGCTCAACTCCAAGCTGCTCTAAGGTAGCTCAGGCCCTTTATGAATGTGTAGTCGAAAAGGTAGTTCCTGTGCGTTCGACTCAGGTTGCTGAATTTGCTAAGTTGCTAGAAAATATTTACCGTTCAGTGAATATAGGTTTGGTTAATGAGCTTAAAATCGCAGCGGACAAAATGGGGGTAGATATTTGGGAAGTGATTGAAGCTGCAAGTACGAAGCCTTTTGGGTTTAAAGCATTCTACCCAGGGCCTGGTTTAGGGGGCCACTGTATCCCTATCGACCCATTTTATCTTACTTGGAAAGCGAAAGAGTATGGAGTGCATACACGCTTTATTGAGCTTGCTGGTGAAATCAATGAATCAATGCCAAAGTATGTAGTGCAGAATACTAGCAAGGCTTTGAATACGCGTAAAAAATCGATCAATGGCAGCTCTATGTTACTATTGGGACTGGCTTATAAAGAGAACGTAGATGATATGCGTGAATCGCCCACGTTCCACATTATGGATCAGCTCAGAGAACTTGGTGCAGAAGTCAGTTATTTTGATCCACATATTCCTATTATAACGCCGACACGTGAGCACGCCGACTGGGCTGGCCTTGAAAGTGTGACATGGGATGAGACTTTGATTTCGCAGTTTGACTGTGTAATTATTTGTACAGACCATAAATGTTTCAATTATCAGCAATTAGTGGATTGGGCTGATGTCGTTCTTGATACACGTAATGCTTTGTCTAAGGCTGGAGTCACTCCTAAGGAAAATCAACTATTCCAATCTTAGAAAACATGAAAATTGGAGTCATTGGAGCCGGAAATTGGGGTAAAAACCTCGTTAAGAATTTTGCGAACCTTGGAGTGCTGGCCGCTGTGGCCGATTCAGTTGAGGGAAACCTGAATTGGGTGGCAGAGAATTTTCCGGATGTTCAGCGCTGTGAGACATCAGATGAATTAATTGCCTTCACTAATTTGGATGCGGTTGCCATTGCGACGCCTCCACACACGCACTGCGCAATTGCCATTACCGCAATGGTGAAGGGGCTAGACGTTTTCGTGGAGAAGCCGCTAACGCTAGACCCAGAAGAAGCGCGTTTACTCAAGGATACCGCAACTGATCACGGCCGCATACTGATGGTAGGCCATCTGTTACTTTATCAGCCAGCCATTCAATTCATCAAAAAGTATTTAGACAATGGAGAGCTGGGCAAGGTATTCACGCTGACTCAGAGACGGTCCAAGCTGGGTCGTGTGCGTTCGGTTGAGAATGTTCTATGGTCTTTTGGGGTACACGATGTAGCGGTTCTTTTACACCTAGTTGGAGAGACACCTACTGATGTTCAGTTTTCAGGGCATGCTGCATTCACTCCCAAGGTCGAAGACGATTCGCATTTACATTTGAAGTTTCCATCCGGGATTGTCGCGAACTTACACAACTCTTGGTATTGGCCTCGCGCAGAGCGTGAGCTCATCATTACGGGAGAAAAAGGGATTCTTATTTTTGATGAATTGAATGCTCGAGTTATTTTGCATAAGAAGCAGGTGGGTGCGGATTTGTCGCATTCAGATGCAGGTGAGGAAATTCTATTTGAAGGTGCGGACCAGCCTTTGTTGATCGAACTGAAGCACTTTATTAAATCTTGTGAAACACGCCAACAACCGATCTCAGACGGTCAAAATGGTTACGAAGTCGTAAATGTTATGAGTCAGGCGTAGTGCCTCATATTACTGAAACATGATACCACTCGCATCACCTGACATTCGCGAAGAAGACATTAACAAAGTGGTTGATGTGCTGCGTTCGGGTATGCTCGTACAGGGGGCACAAGTTGCTGCTTTTGAGCAGAGTATCGCGGCCTATCTAAAAGTCCCGCATGTTCTCGCTGCGTCCAACGGCACTGCCACTTTACATTTGGCACTTGTTGCCGCCGGTGTGGGGCCGGGCGATGAAGTAATCGTTCCTTCGTTTTCCTACATCGCAACAGCCAATGTCGTCGAATTAGTTGGTGCGCTTCCGGTATTTGTTGATATTGATATTGATACGTTTTGTATCGATACAGCGCAAATTGAAGCTGCCATTACGCCGGCAACCAAAGTAATCATTCCAGTGCATGAATTTGGTCTTATGGCGGATATGGCACCCATTCTTGAGATTGCCAAAAAGCACAAACTGCTGGTGATTGAAGACGCGGCTTGTGCGCTTGGAGCCTCCGATTCCGGGATGTTGGCTGGTACGGGAGGTGATTTCGGTTCCTTTTCTTTACACCCCAGAAAGAACATAACATGCGGGGAAGGTGGGGTGCTGGTATGTAAGGATCGCGAGCATGCGGAGAAGGTCAGCATTATTAGAAACCATGGCCTCTCAGTGTCAGATGGTCGTGTGGCCTTCACCGAGGCAGGTTACAATTACCGCCTGACTGATATACAGGCTGCATTAGTTCGAAGTCAATTTGGACGTTTTGAAGAAATTCTCTCAAAGAAGCAGGAGCTGGTAGATGTCTATTTGACTGAGTTAAAGCATGACGCGGTGACGTTACCAAGCTGCCCTCAAGGCAAAAAGCATTCATGGCAAAGTTTCCATTTACTACTAGATGATTCGATAGATAGAGACTTATTAATTGATAAACTTAAAATTGCGGGCATTGGCACAAACTTGGGTGCCCAATGCATGCCGTATCAGGATTATTACGCCAAAAAATACAAGCTAGATGTTCCATGCTTGTTTCCCAATGGTTTGAGGGCATATAAGCATGGTCTTGTCCTTCCCTTATTTGAAAAACTAACAAGCAACGATATCCTCCATATTGTCAGGACCTTGGAGAAAGAAATTTAGTATGATTAGAAACAAGAAGATTTTTATTACAGGTGGTGCCGGCTTCATCGCCAGCACGCTAATTTCTAAGCTAGTGGAAGATAATGAAATTATCGTTTATGATAATTTTCATCGCGATACAATTACCTCCACAGGCTTAGCCGATCACAAGAACGTGACAATCGTGAAGGGGGATGTTCTTGATCTAGCTGCGATGACCGAAGCGATGAGGGGCTGTAATACTGTTATTCATGCTGCGGGCATCGCCGGGATTGATACAGTGGTTAAGAATCCCGTAAAGACCATGCGTGTGAACATGATGGGCACTGCAAATGCATTGGCTGCAGCGCAGGAAGTCGGTATTGACTATCGTTTTATTGATTTTTCTACTTCTGAGGTGTTTGGAAGCATGGCCTTTCGTTCGACTGAAACGGACGAGACAGTGTCTGGTTCCGCTGGTGAAGCCCGTTGGACCTATGCTGTCAGTAAGTTGGCCGGCGAGCATTTGGCTAAAGCCTACCACTCTGAATACAATTTGCCTGTCGTGACGGTCCGCCCATTTAACGTCTACGGCCCAGGACAGACGGGCGAAGGCGCGATCCAAATTTTCATTTCCAAGGCGCTTAAGGACGAAATGATTACGATCCACGGTGACGGTGCGCAAATTCGCGCATGGTGCTATGTGGATGACTTTGTCGACTGCATTCTGCGTTGCTTAAAAAGCGATAATGCGGTGGGTGAAAGTTTCAATATCGGTAACCCTCGAGCTGTTATCACAATCCTTGGTTTGGCGCAGGCCGTTTGTCGTGTGCTCAATTCTAAGTCTGAGATCACGTTCGTCCCTGAGCTCTCTGCGGATATCGCCATCCGT
>QXZO01000207.1:2392-3748 GCA_009886305.1 Betaproteobacteria bacterium | reverse complement strand
CATCCGTATTCCGAGTGTGAAAAAGTGTTCCGACTTGCTTAGTTTTAGTGCCAAAGTTGATTTGGATGAGGGTATCCAGAATACCGCCGTTTGGATTAAAGAAAATTTATGAGGTCGCATGGCTCAGGTATAGCCCCTTGGAAGTTTGCCCAACAGGGCACAGGCTGCGTGTTTGAGACTGCAGTGCTCGTTTTTCACCCTGAGAATATTTCTATCGGGGAACGTGTTTATTTTGGACATCAGACGATCCTTAAGGGGTATTACAAAAATACCATGAAGATTGGATCGGGCACTTGGATTGGGCAACAATGCTTTATTCACTCGGCTGGTGGAATTGAGATCGGGGAGGAAGTTGGTATTGGGCCAGGTGTTAAGATCTTAACGAGTCAGCATAAGTTGCAGGATCCATCCGTCCCAATCATGCATCAGAAGCTTGAATTCGCTCCTGTTCGTATAGGTAATGGCTGTGACATCGGTGCGAATGCAGTGATCCTACCTGGAGTTGTATTGGGTGATTTCAGCCAGGTTGGTGCCGGTGCGGTCGTCACTAAATCTTTTCCTGATCATTCGATTGTCACAGGGGTGCCAGCTGCGTTGCAGCGTAAGTTCGAATAGCTCCTAACCCTTAGACTGAAGCCATGTTTGGATACAGGATTCAAGTTCGGGTTTGTCTCTGAGCTGGAGTGCCCCAATGCCAGCCAAATCTGTCATCTTCTGAATTATACCTTTTGTATCATCTTCAGACAAACCCACACCATGCTTGTAGCGTATGGTTTGAGGGTCCACTAGCCAACTATCGGGCACGTCATTGTTGAGCACGCGTCCCAGCTTGCTTGCAAAGGCCTGTCCAGACCATGCACCTTGGCTGAGGAATTTATTTAAGCGGGAAGTAAGTTGCTGCCGTTTTGAGGTGTCATTGCAGAGTTGTTCGACGGCACTAAATAGGTCCTTTGGGTCACAAAGCATTGCGGGAGGGAGGTCTTCATTATCCAGGTTTTGCCGGATGTCTTCCCATCCATATCCACCGACAATTGGCACTCGACAGTGACTGGCTGCCTCCGCAGCAAAGCCAGCTAGTGGTGAGTCACTGTAAAGTTGGTCTATGATGAAATCACATTTTTGGATCTCTTCGAGCACACGGCTATGTGGGACACCGGTTAATACAATTAATTCTGCATTAAAGCGTTTAAGGACTTCTGGGGTTAGAGTTTCGAGGATGCGCTTAGTACCTTTGATCTCCGGACGTGAAGGGCAGTGGAGTATTCGGGTTTTGCGAGCAATTGTTTCGGTTTGCGTTTCGGAGGACTCGCCAATCATGCGTATCGGCATTCCTATCTTAAAGTAGTTGACGAAGGG
>QXZO01000207.1:0-2382 GCA_009886305.1 Betaproteobacteria bacterium | reverse complement strand
ACGAATGGGCGTGTTTGAAAGTGACCACACAGTGGATTTTCGATCACACAATTTGCTGCTCGACTGGTGGCGCGGACGCGGGCTTGTTGACGGCGAGTTCGCTTGATTAGTTTTGCCGTGAATTTGTTGGCTATACTTTTGTCTGAATCGAGCGCCTTTCTGGCATAGGCCGAAAGGTAGCGAGGCCTTGATGCCGTGCCCACATACATGTGTACGACCCTTTTTCCAAATAAGCGCAACAAGTAATAGTCGATGGGGTAATTTAAAAAGCCTTTACCGCCGATAAATAAACAGGCATCAGCTTTGTACAAAGCGGTGAATAAGGCACATAGTTTGATAAAGAATAGACCTGTTGATCGAATGATAGATGGTGCCTCCGAAATAGATTCAACCATGCCAGCGAATAGCCAGTGTATTTTGGGATGTTGGACACGCTCAGGGTGTTGCTTCGTGTGCACCTGTTTGAATACAACAACATTGGCACCTTCATCGGCTAGTGCAGTTGCGATTCTTGATAAAAAACCAGCAATTTCCTGCGGACCTACGAAGATTGTCTTACCGTTCAGAGACATAGTCGCAAGGCTAGTTAAGCTCTTGGTAGACGCCAAGGATGCTCTTTACCATGTGGTCTAGTGTATACTCTTCTGGGACGGTCGCTCGAATTGCTTCAGCGGTAAAAGATGCTTGTAGAGTTCTTATCAAAGCATCGGCAAGGCCATCGACATCTTTATTGTTGATGACGTAGCCGTTCTTATCGTCTTCCACAAGGTTACGGAGCCCCTCAAAGGTTGTCGCAATCACGGGAATGCCTACTGCCAGAGCTTCGACGACGGTTCGCCCCATGTTCCCCATTTTGAGGGAGGCATTCACCACGATGTCGCTTAGGTTATAGATCGATGCAATGTCCTCTTGGCTGCCGGTGAAGATTATACGGCCCTCAAGTTTATAGTCTGCTACGAGCTGCTGAAGTGATTTGAAGTAATCACTCTTATCTTTACGGTAACCACCCACGATCAAGCCGACTGCCTCGGGCGTGTGCTGACACAGCTTTGCCATAGACTTGATGAAGGTTTCATAGTCTTTCAACCAAGTGATACGCCCAACACTGGAGATCACCAACTTGCCGTGGAGATTAAATTTGTCTCTGAGTTGAGAGACACTAGCAGTATCGACCTGTTGCGGGTTGAACTGGTTCATATCGACCCCACGTTGAATGACGCGTATGTTATTAGGGTCGGTGTTGTAGTTTTTAATAATATAGTCACGGACAACTTCACTAACGCAGATGACGCGGTCACCGCTGGTCATAATCTTGCTGTATCGGTTGACGCTATTCAGTCCATGGACGGTTGTGACGAAAGGGCGCTTACGTTTCTTGTTTGCGAAATGGGCCAACCAGGCCGGGACTCGACTGCGGGCATGAATAATGTCCGGATTAACCAAGTCCATTAGTTTGGATAGCCTGCTAGATCGTAGCGGCGCAGTGAGAATATTCTTAGAGCAGACATCCAGTTCGTGGTGATGGCCGCCACCGTGCACCAATTGTTCAACCAATCGACCGCCTGCACTGATGACATGGCTGTCATTTCCGAGCAAAGTAAATTCACGGTTGGTCTCTACTACGCCGCGTTCGACGCCACCCTCATTTAACTCGGGTAATATCTGGGCTATTCGCATATCCATCGCCAGTGCATAATGGCTACTGTATTTCTTTTGTTGGTAGATTCATATTTGTGAGCATACGCTGAAATTTCCGGATGAGTTTCTTTTTTTGAAAGTAAGCGGAATAGTCGCATATTTTGATAAAGTCAGAGTTTCCAAAGCCATCAATCATTATAAGACCAAAGTCCTCTTCGCTGCGTCTATGAAGTAATAAATTTCCTGGGTGAAGGTCACTCACTACTGCTCCTGATTTAAGAAAAGCATGGTATATTTCGATGATTTTTCTGTATATTAGGTCGTCTACCCCGTGTTCTTTAACATGATCAGATAATCTTGTTGATATAGCACCATCGAAATCGATTATAAGGGAAAAGCAGTAACCTCTTCCTAAGTTAGTATCGATCGTTTGATGGAAATCGGGTATGGCCTCTAGTTTATTCGGGGTCCGTTTATACTTCTTGAGGTATTTGAGTTCCCTCGCGATCCGTGAGATTGTGCGAGGGGTATATTGGCTGATGACTTTGATGCATAATTGTGTGTCACTAGGGTGACGGTAACAGCTGCGTTCGCTGCCACGTCCTATCAAAAGATTTTCGTCTAGTGTAATCATGCTGCTTTGTGGGTGCTGAAGTGTAACGTGCCTACTTATTCTTCACCTTGAGGGCACTTGATGTCATTGGACTTCATTTTTCACCGGTTGCGCTAACGGAATAGATATTT
>QXZO01000206.1:10660-12542 GCA_009886305.1 Betaproteobacteria bacterium | reverse complement strand
GTATAGCCCAATCAACTTTACGGCTGGACGTGATCTTCTCGTATGATTCCCATCGAATATTATTAGTTGGATTTCCCACTCGAAATACCGAGTAAAGCAGTAAGTTGACGCTTCCAGTCCTGGCGCCCACGATTAGATCCACCCCAGAAACCGTATTAGAAAAATTCTCTTTCGTCTGATGCCTAATGTGCTCAACGCCGAGCAAAACAAAAATGCTAACTGACATAGCTAAAAGAGAGACTAATACGGAGCCTTTCCTGTCCAGTAGACTTTTAATAGCGAGACGAATAAACATCTATGACTGCTTTCTTACCAGATTAATATCATTTAAGGAAACAACACTATCGAAGTGTGTAGATAAAGACATATCATGGCTAACAAGTAGAAGGGTTATTTTGTACTCGTCTACGATACTCATGAGTAATGACATAAAAATATCCCGGTTGATGTGATCGAGAGACGACGTTGGCTCGTCAGCGATCAATAATTGAGGCTTGTTGACGAGCGCTCGAGCAATCGCAATGCGTTGTTGCTGACCAATGCTAAGATTACGAGCTGGCTCACCCCACTCATCTGGCGATATGTTTAACTCGGTTAATAAAACCTTTATTTCCTGCTCAAGCCTATCCCCTCGATGATTGGAGCCGAAGCTGCTAGCGAGTTTAATGTTGTCGATTGCATCCAGATAAGAAATTAGATTGAATTGCTGGAACACAAATCCGATGCTTTCCGCTCTAAATCTATCTCTTTGCCTAGTTGACATCTGATTTAAGGACTGGTCAAGCACGGTCAAACTTCCCGTTGTCTTTATTAAACCACTTAAAGCGCTGAGCAGAGTCGACTTGCCGCCACCTGAAGGTCCATATAAGAAAGTTCTCTCACCTTCAGCAACCGACCAAGAAGGAATATTTAAGACCATTTTCTGAGGATGACTTGGGTAACTGTAGTGCACATCTTTGATGGTTATAGCCATGGTACCCTTCAAGTTATGTTTTGATTATCTCAATGTTACAATATATCAAATCTCCAGAAACATGGTGATTCAAAACCGAAGGATGATTACAATGCGGCCCTCCAAAGTAGCGACATTAATTACAGGCGTATTACTTCTCCCCATGCATTACGAAACAGTGCAGGCGCGAGATGTTGATTTATCAGCGTATGAAGAAATTGAATGGACTGAATTAATGCCAGCAGAGGACTTAGAGGCACTTCAGAATCCCCCAGATTACATAATGGATATCGAAGAGGGATCAGAAGAAGATAAGGTGGTCAACCAAGGCGAAACGCCTGTGGATATTTTCTTTGATGATGAGTATCAGAGAGCTTTGCTGTCGACGACAATAGTTCCAGAAATGGATGGGAAGCAGATTCGAATACCAGGCTTTATCGTTCCGCTAGAGTTTAATGAAGACAAAACGGTGTCTCAATTTTTTCTCGTACCTTTCTTCGGAGCATGTATTCACGTGCCGCCGCCACCGCCGAATCAAGTGATTCACGTTACAAGTGCGGATGGTGTTGAGCTTGAGAATCTATATACCCCCCACTGGATTTCAGGGGTAGTGAATTCGGTTTTTACCGAAAATGAAATTGCTACAGCCACGTACGCTATGGATGCAGTGAGTGTCGAAGTTTACTGGGAAAAATAAAAATCCGCTGCGTTAAAAAAGGCTAAATAGTCGCGAAAACAGTCATCATTAATCGCAGTTGGGTTTATCGTGCTGCTGACACAACTTAAAGTTAGTGAAATGTCCCCACGCGATCAATCCGGCGCCAAGCAATGTAAGTAACTTCTCACCTGCTTCACCAACTAGGCTTTCGAATACCAGAGCTGAAACCAAACTACTTAAACCAAGCAACCCTAAAACAAGTATTTTATACC
>QXZO01000206.1:1904-10650 GCA_009886305.1 Betaproteobacteria bacterium | reverse complement strand
TGTGCTTTTTACAGCCTAAAGTTAACGCGAAGACACTGATCGGCAACACCGCCACAATCATCCAAGCATGAAAAGTCTCACTCTCTAGTGGCAATGACGCAAGGCTTGGCACCGCGACCAACAGTACAGGCACAAACAAGCAATGGACAGCGCAAACTAAAGACAGTCCTATTGATGTTTGATCTGTGACAGCTTGAATACTTCTCATAACTAACCTTTCATTTCTATACAGATTGCCATTACGGCGGCGATGTTATGTTACAACGTATCGGATGTCAATCTCAACGCACGTTTATAAAGAGATTAAGTTCCCTCTAAAACTGACCCAGAATCTCGTGCAAAACATAATCCAGAGAAAGCTAACCGACGAGTTATTTTATCTATCATTTCAATTAAACCTTACTACTGCTCCGTCTTCAGTCAACGTTACCGCTCCCTGCTTCCCGTCTTTCAGCCACATCGTTCGTATCTCTTCAATTCCTGAGAACAACTGGAAAAGATTAACTTTAATTTCAGATAGCCCCGACAAGTTCTCACACCGGAAGTGATAAGCAGCAGAAATGTCGCTA
The DNA here is from genome assembly GCA_009886305.1 of Betaproteobacteria bacterium. Taxonomy (GTDB): domain Bacteria; phylum Pseudomonadota; class Gammaproteobacteria; order Burkholderiales; family Eutrophovitaceae; genus Eutrophovita. The sequence continues at coordinate 10,081 of QXZO01000206.1, read as the reverse complement.
TGCGTATCGGCACTTGCCTCGTCGTGAGCATCATGGTCGTCGTGAGCATCAGCCAAAACTCCAGCCACATTCACTGAGGAGTCAATCAATCGACAAATGGTATCTGAAAAACTAAAAACTGTATCGTATTGCTTTAATGTAGTTGCTGCACGCTCTACGGCCTTTATGTCTTGCTCGGATTGGGCCTGATATTCGAAACCCACTATGTTCATTGCGGGTGATTCAAACTCTATTTCAATCTCGGTACCCTCAATTGCTATCGTTAAATCAGACATTCCGTGGACATGCGCATCTAAACTGCCCTCTTCGGCTCTTAACTCTCCCACGTTAACCGATTGGATTGCGGCTACTAAAAAAATCAGCAAACATACTAACGTCAATATTTCTTTTACACGAAGTACCATGTTTATTCTCCTTCTGTCGACCTAAAAGTATGTGATAACAAATCACGTCGAGTGCTGCTAATTTCCATACACTTGACGACCATACCTTGACTGGCTGGCGTCCTAATCACGCCTGCTGTCCAGCCTCCGCTTTGGAAAGTCGAGAACTAACCAGCGCCGTAAGCGCTCCGAGAATTCCCAAAACCGCATAGGTTGTGACTAATACTGGTCCTGTAGGCGCATCGAGCAAAGCGGATAAAGCAATACCAATAACAATTGCTAAGCCACTAAAAGACCATGCCCATAAGAGTCGTCTACTTTTACCAATAGTCACCAAGGCCGGCAAAATAAGGCTTGCGAAAACCACATAAATTCCGACCAGTTGGACCGATGCCGTAATCGTCAAGGCGAACATAAAGTAAAAGCCTACCCCTTGTCGCACGCTTGGCACCAACATCCACGTAGTCAAAATAGCGACAAAAAATGGCAGGTGAAGCAAAACGTCACGCATTGAAGCAAATAATATTTGTCCAGAAAGGAGATGCTTTAACTCCTCATCTCCATGGGGGTTGTTTGTGAGTACTAAAATTGAGAGGGAAGCAGATAGAACGAAAAAAACACCAATCCAGGCCTCTTGCTGCTTCGGAAAATGCTTTTCGATGTCTCTGAAAATAAGACCACCAATAAGCGCAAAACATAATGCACCCAAAGATGGTCCTAGAGCGAACCCTGTAGGATCCGAATGCACATGACTCTGCTGACCATAAACTGTGCGGCTCAGCGTTTCAACGACGATATAGCCAAGCCCTGCTATCTGAGCAATGGCCAGATCGATAAAGATTATTCCGCGCTTTAAAACTTCAATACCGAGGGGCGTATGAACCGACGCTACCATCAAGCCGACCAAAAGCGCTGGTGTCACAATATCTAATAAATCGGCCATAAATACATTAAATTAGTTCAATAGGAGCTGTATCGTTTGATCATATAGTGTAAACAGATCTGTCACCTCTGACGACCCTCCAATGGTGTATGGAAGCGTTATTACACGCACATCGGTTTTTTCAGCAACCCATTTATTGGGGCCATCAGGATCATACGGAGCAGTAATCACCGCAAGAGGAGGAGTTTTCTCAATAATCGCCACAACAGTTGCAAGATGCCTTGCAGATGGTGGGATTCCTGGCCGCTCTTCAAGAGAAGTCGATGTATTCATTCCTAGAAACTTCAATAAGTAACTGAAAGACTTGTGGTAGGTAATCACGCTTTTCCCCTTGAGAGGCTCGGCAGCGATTATCCAGTTCCCTAGAGCCGCGTTCCAACGTGAGTTAAACGACGTTAAATTATTTTTATAGCTGGCCGCGTTATCTGGGTCTATTAAAGACAAACGAGACTCAATAAGTGCTGCAGCCTGCAGGATAATTTGCGGATCTAGATGAACGTGCGGATTACCTTGAGGATGAATATCTCCCAAACTACGATCCAGAACATCTGGGATCTCAATATTAGTCACGTAATCACTAATCAGTAAATGACCAGGCTGACCAGCCTGTACCCCCTTACCTCCATTTCGGAGCAATAGAGGCAACCAGCCAACTTCAAGATCAGCCCCCGAACAGACAATTAAGTCTGCACGTCTCATTTTACTCATCAAACTTGGCTTCACCCGAATGAAATGAGGATTTTGCTGCCCATGGGTTGCCGAATCAACCTTTATTAGGCTACCACCGATCTCCGAGGCTAGCGACTGCCATTCTGGCTCACAGGCCAACACGAAAGGCTTTGCATTTGCCGAATTAATGGTTAACGCAAATATAAATGCTAGTGCAGTGATTATTTTCATACCTTATATTATCCTCTGAATTGTGGCTCAAGTTAAAAAAAACCTTGAAATGGTGGAAGAGGAGATTTCGTTGCGGAGAAATCAGTTACCATTTCAAGGTCGTGAGCTTTTCAAGAATCAATTACTCACGCAAATTTAATACGCTTTTGTAACCTAACTCTTCATAAACGATATGTTACAACATATCGTTTATGAAGAGCAATAGTTATTACGAATATAGTTAAGCGCCAAAAAGTTAACGTTGGCCTAAATACAAAGCATCATTCACATTGACTGACCGTGGCTCGAAAGGAACAAACTGGCGCTACAATGCTCCTAACGACCCGAATTAATTTTATGTTTGACTAAATATGCTCTCAAACTGCTTATGAGTACAGCATCCAACATCAAAAGAAGTATTGTAGTTTTGTCGATCAGCTTTGCAGTGATGATCATCGAGATATTAGGTGGTTACGCCTTTAATTCAATGGCATTATTGGCGGACGGGTGGCATATGGGTACCCACACGATCGCAATTGGCATCACTGTGCTTGCTTACACATATGCTGACAAGAAAGCCAATGATCCTTCTTTTGCCTTTGGGACGTGGAAGGTTGAAATACTTGGCGCCTATACGAGCGCTTTACTCCTTATTGTCGTTGGTTTAACGATGGGCTACGAGTCAATAGAACGATTATTTAATCCAAAGCCTATTGATTACGGATATGCCATTATCACAGCGTTTATTGGCCTGCTTGTTAATGCATTGAGCGCACTCATATTAGGGCATCATTCACATGACCATCATAAAGGGCATAGACATGGACATGGACATGGACATGGACATGAACATAACTCTCCCTTAGAAACAGATCTCAACCTAAAGGCTGCCTATGTCCACGTTATCACAGATGCAATTACATCCCTACTTGCGATCATAGCGCTGATCGCAGGATTATTCTTTGGATGGAACTGGATGGATCCACTTATGGGTATCGTAGGTTCCATTCTCGTACTCTTATGGTCTCGCTCGTTAATAAAACAAACAACAAGCATCCTCATTGATTCCGGCATTCACGATGGAACATCAGAGACACTTCGCAGCAAAATCAAAACTGCAGTCGCAGGCGTTGGAGACCTTCAGGACTTACGATTGTGGAGAACGGGAAATAATCAATATGCTTGCATCATTAAAATTCAAGGAAACGCAGAGACTAAAATTCGCCAACAACTCAATTTAGAACTTTCCGAACTGCCTATTTCCTACTGCGCCATAGACGTCATTCGAAAGTTAGAGAGTCAAGACTAATCGACTATTTAAACTCAAACTTAATAAGAGCCCATAACACTAACTTAGCAACTTGGAGGGTATAAATAACGATGTCGGTGGGGTGGACGATGGGGCTCGAACCCACGACCACCGGAATCACAATCCGGGGCTCTACCAACTGAGCTACGCCCACCACAGACTTCATTATCAGACCAAAGTACTGGCACGCCCGACAGGAATCGAACCTGTAACCCCCAGCTTAGAAGGCTGGTGCTCTATCCGGTTGAGCTACGGGCGCAACTCGAACGCCTAAGCCGTCAATACTGGTCGGGGTGGAGAGATTCGAACTCCCGACATCCTGCTCCCAAAGCAGGCGCGCTACCAGGCTACGCTACACCCCGACTGAACGGCCGAGACTATATCGCCTCGTGCCTCTTACGTCAATCTGACAAACACAATTTTACATCTAAAATTGCTTTAATGAGATAAATCTGATATACACACCTGTTTTTTAAATAGCGGATATTTTTTAATATATATATAAAACGCCATGGCCACTCCAAGAAAAAGCACAACTAAATCAAAACCAAGTGTGAAAAGCACATTTAAGCCTTATACCCCTAAAAAAGGTGAGGCATATATGGGTACAAAACAGAAGAATCACTTTAAGAAAATCCTTTTAGAGCTTAAAGGGCAACTCGGTGCAGACATTGATAAAACCGTGCATACGATGCAGGATGAAGCCACAGTCTTTGCCGACCCGAATGATAGAGCTAGTCAAGAGTCGGATATGGCGTTAGAACTGAGAAATAGGGATCGAGAGAGAAAACTCATTAAAAAAATAAATGAGACAATCGGGCGTATTGAATCTAGTGATTATGGCTACTGCGACAGTTGCGGAATTGAAATCGGTTTAAAAAGACTTGAAGCGAGACCAACAGCTTCGTTATGTATAGACTGCAAAACTCTGGACGAAATCCGAGAGAAACAAATGGCCAAGTAGTTACCGCAACAAACAGCTTAGGCATCAATATCAAAAAGCCATCTTGAGATGGCTTTTTACTTATATGGACAAATTAACTGTGACGCCCAACGTTCTAAGCCGATTGGCGAATGCTTTAAACCAACCATCGTCAAGCGGCGATAATCTCGATGACTCAGGTTGTAGGGACTCTCGAGCGAGTCCGTATAAAAGAATACCCCTAAAAGGAATACCGCTCACCTTAGCCTCCTTTATCAGTTCAACATAAGCTTCCACATCGTGATCACTGGGATTTAATCCATCCATCTTGAAGAAACACGTTTGTATCCAAGTCGGGCAAGCCTTTGCGGATGCTTCTAAATTCGACATGATCCGAGACTTAATAACTTTAGTGTCATTAATTAGCTGAGTGCCCTCCGCAGTCGCACGGTCAATTTTATACCACACCTCTCCGTTGATACCAGCTAATTCTGCTACACCCCGAATCACTTTTTCTTGGTGCATCAAGCTTCCGTTAGTAATTAAAACAGTTTTAACCGAATCAGGAACATCCGCCTTCGTCCTCACGCCATACACCGCTTTAACAGCATCTAAAAAATTTGGAGCTGAAGTCGGCTCACCATTACCTGAGAAGGCAATGTCGTTTAAACGACGTTGCCCCTCTGGCACCTCATCCTCTAAATATGAACCCCTCAGAATTTGATCAAGAAAAACACTCAACTCTTTTTCAAGTAAGTTCAGATTCACTGCCGGAGGAGCTCCCCGTATCAAATCAGGCACCTGGCAATAAATGCATCGCCAATTACATGCATTATTGATATTTAAATTAATACCTAAGGATACGCCCCCAGCGCGCCTAGAAACCACTGGATAGACATATTCGAATCCCGCTTGAAAACGACTATGGTCTTTAGTGCTCAGCATGCAGATTTATTCAGACAAAGGTGGGTTGAGGTCATCCGTCATCAGTTCCATGGGCTGACCATGCGGCGTACGCTCCGCGACTCTTCCCCAACCTGCTTGATACTGCTCTATCATTTGACCTGAAACTATATTCTTTCTAATCAAAAGATTTTCAAGCGCACTGAGTACGTAAATATAATAATCGGTTCCGGTATCGGCATACGTAGAACTGCACTTAATTTCAGATCCCAATTCATCAGCCCATTCTGACCAAGAAATTAAACCCGTTTTTTCAAGAGTCACCAACATAGCAAACGTGTCTGCCTCCCAGGGCTCAGAAAATACAGGATCTTTAATACTATCTGGCGAGTCCATTGAAAATGGATACCAAGAGAAGTCATCACTCATATTCAGGTCTCGATAAATAAGGCTCAAACGCATCTACCAAATTACTGACAGATGAATCTGAGGTTTCACCCCAAACCTCATACCCATCAAATTCGACGGTATACAACCATTGAGGATCTTCCGTACCGTGACTCACAACCGCATCGGGGAATACGTGTCGGCCCCTAATAGCAACGATGGTTCCAAGCTTATCCCTCGCATAACGAGGCAAGCGAGTGTGTCCGTTGACATGCAATTCCTTAGTAATTACCACATCTCCAACGCTAAATTGTGGGTCATGGCTTCCGTCACGTTCAAAATTTCCTCTAACGAACGCCCTGTCTGCATCTTTAACTGTCAATGGCTTTAATGACTCCGACGAATATCCGGTTAGACTGACCCCCGCTCGAAGCTCGTCCATACTGAAAAGGCCTCGCTCCACGGCTGTAGCAATCAGAGTATGGGTCCAGCGCTCATAATAAGACCAAGATAGATATTCGATTGGGTGAATACGTTCTTGCGCATGCCGAAACACATCAATGTTCCATACCCCCAGATATAGGATCGACCTCTGAAGACCAAGTACACTACCCTCCCAAGCAGCATGGAATACAGGCTCATTATCTTCTGGCCGAACGGGACCAAATCCCTCCATGCCTCCCAAGTCATGAATACTATCCATTAACGTTATTCTCAGCTGGTGGTAAAACTTCTCCGGTTCCGATCATACTATCCCTCGTTACGCACTTGGCTAATTCCGACTCAGACTTTGCCTTAGAAAAAGCTGGCCTTTGCGGTATGACTAAATAACGCGTCTCAGCAGTTGAGTCCCATACCCTTATTTTTTTAGTTTCTGACAACTCTAAGCCAAACTCCCTAAGCACCGAGCGAGGATCACTCACGATACGTGAACGATAAGGGGCTGACTTATACCAAACAGGTGGCAAGCCTAAAACATCCCATGGATAGCATGAGCACAAGGTGCAAACCACAATGTTATGAAACGACTCGTTATTCTCAATTGCTATCAAATGCTGTCCAATATCAGGAAAATCCGGTTGCCGATTAATCGCTTTCGTTGCGTCCTCCAATAATTCATGCTTAAACGCTTCATCAACCCATGCGCGCGCAACAACTCGAGCTCCGATATGAGGCCCGACTTTATTCTCAAAGTGCTCAATGATCTGATCAATCGCAGCACGTTCGACTAAACCCTTGGAAACCAAAATTGATTCAAGTGCCTTCACTCGCTTTTGAATATCAGTAAGCGTTGATTCCTCTCCGTGAGAGTGTTCGTGATGATCAGAGCCGGACATAATTGATACTCTTCCTCATGCTTTATTTAGGCAAAACAACATCATAAACTTCCTAAGCCGCAATGTAACCCCAAAAACCCTAATATGCGCGCAAATTGCGTATCGGTTACACAAAGTAAATTTCAGCATCCACTACATAAACATTGCTCAATCTAATATCAGAACACAACATATGACAACGCGTAAAATTAGGTCTTTGGTTACTTCAATTCTATTAATAGATAAAACTTAGTATGCATCAGTCGGTCCATAAGCTGTTAGGTATCATCAACGTCAACGAGACAAACCACAACACCCTAAAGTACTTGTGCTATGAATAAGCCACACGTAGTAATCATCGGCTCGGGCATCTCTGGCTTATCTGCCTGCTGGCACTTAAGGAATCATGCTGACATTACGCTCATAGAAAAAGCTGATTATTTGGGTGGCCACACTCACACTCACACACTCAAAATAGACGAAAAACCGATCAAGTTGGATTCCGGATTTATTGTATTCAATGATCGAACTTATCCAGGTTTAAGAGATTGGTTTTCTACTTTAAAAGTGGCTAGCCATCCTGCTGACATGTCATTTTCTGTATCGCTTGGAAATGGAGAATTTGAATGGGCGGGATCGAACTTAAGAACAATTTTCGCGCAGAGAAAGAGAATTTACGATCATAAATTTTTAAAAATGCTTCTAGATATAATGCGGTTCAATCGGAACGCACCCAGGGATGTAGCTCGCTACGGCTCATCAGACCAAACGAAGATTAGTCTTGGAAAATATCTCGACAAAGAGGGGTACAACACATACTTCCAAAACCGATATTTACTGCCCATGGCGGGTGCAATTTGGTCATGCCCTACCTCAGAAATTCGCAATTTTCCTCTTAAGTTTTTTGTCCAATTTTGTGAGAATCATGGTCTCCTATCCGTACTGAATCGACCTCAATGGTTCAGCGTAAAAGGAGGAAGCCGCGCTTACATTGACGCGATGCTCTCGATGATTGCAAATAAACTCATCTCCTTCAAAACAAACACTCGAGCGTTGTCAATCAAAAAAACGCAATCAGGACTAGAAGTTTCGACTCAGGACACTAACCAGAGACAACACCTCATCCATTGCGACC
>QXZO01000206.1:0-1894 GCA_009886305.1 Betaproteobacteria bacterium | reverse complement strand
GCACGCTGATGAATCAGCAAAAATTCTAAAGACAATGCCTCACTCGATGACTGCCCAACTCTCTCGTATAAAATTTCAAGCAAATACCGCGGTTATTCACCAGGACACGTCACAGATGCCGAGGTTAAAGGGCGCTTGGTCATCTTGGAATTATCTCTCGCATACTGCACTCGAAGAGAATCCGCGCATAGCTGTAACTTACTTCATGAATAAACTTCAGCATTTACCAACTAGAAAAAATTTATTCGTTACATTGAATCCTATGGCACAGCTAAATTCATCCAAGGTAATAAAATCTATTGAATACGCTCATCCGGTAATGGATCAATGTCGAGATATTGCTGTTAAAAACATTCAAAATATCCAAGGTGAGAGTAAGATCTGGATAGCGGGTGCCTGGATGGGTAATGGGTTTCACGAAAGTGGTTTTCAATCGGGGCGACAAGTAGCTGAGAAAATTATTGCAACTCATAATCGATGAAAAATTGCCTCCAGATTATAGAAGGGTACGTGAGCCACGAAAGGGTCAGTCCGCGCGCTCATGCGCTCACATCCAAAACATTTTACTTACGAGTTCCCATTCGTTCCATTCTGTCTAACAACGATGGAAACCAAAGCAGTTATGGAAATTGGATTTTTGGAATCAATCGAAAAAGCTTAATCTCAATCCATGATGAGGATCATGGCTCAGGGAACGACATTAAGACTTGGTTGTCAGAAAAATTGAAAGAAAACAATTTAGAAGTTGTAGCAGATGGAGAAATTTGGTTAGTGTGTTTTCCCAGAGTCTTCGGTTACCAGTTCAAACCGGTTAGCTTCTGGTTCTGCGAAAACAAAAATCATGAACTTGTAGCCGTTTTTGCGGAAGTCCACAATACTTTCGGAGAACGACACACATATGTTTTAAGACCCCAGAATGGTCGGCGGCAATTCAACTTGGGAGATATCATTTCCACACCTAAATCTTTTTACGTTTCACCATTTCTATCCATTGAAGGACACTATGAGTTTCAATTTAACTTTGACAGAACCACTGCTCGCGATTTTTCCAGAATAGATTATTACACTGACAAATTGATTCTCAAGACATACATGACTGGAAAAGCCTTGCCGTTAACCAATCTGTCTGCGCTTAAAGTCATACTGAAATATCCCTTTATTACCCTAAAAATCATCATTCAAATTCACTTGAACGCGTTCATTTTATGGACAAAAAAAATACCATTGACACTATCCGAAAGAAATAAATGAATGCCGTGAAAGAAACTCTGTGGACAAAATTTATATTCAAACTCCTCGGCCGCATCGAAGTTGGGCGCATCGACGTGAAAGGGCCAGGCGGCTTCGAAAAAAAATTTGGAGTTGACTCGGGACAAAATGTAGAGCCAGCGTTGATAGTCATCAAGGATTGGCGCATGTTTCGAAACATCATTCTTCGGGGGGATATAGCATTTGGAGAGACGTACATGAACGGCCAATGGGATACTCCCGATCTTAATCACTTATTGTGGGTGGTAGGCCAGAATAGACAACCTCTCAATTCGGCGATAAGGGGTTTCAAATTTGCGAACCTCCTAAATCGCCTACGTCACTTACTCAATAAAAATACAAAAAACCAAGCAAGGCACAACATTGAGGCTCACTATGATCTTGGTAACGATTTTTATCGCTTATGGTTGGACCAATCTATGACCTACTCGAGCGCCGTTCGGTTCAGCGAAAAAGAGGAATCGACGCATACTCTTGAGGAAGCTCAACGCATTAAAATAAATAGAGCCGTTTCTAAATTAGGGACGCTTGACGAAACATCGAAAACTCTAGAAATTGGCTGCGGATGGGGAGAATTATCAAAAATACGACTTCTACACAAAGTGCAACAGCGCATCCAAGCAAC
>QXZO01000205.1 GCA_009886305.1 Betaproteobacteria bacterium | reverse complement strand
CGGCGGGACCCAATTGGCCGTAATGTTTCAATAGACCGCCGAATAATATGGGCTTATACGTCACATCTATCCGTTTATTTAAGCCTTTATCGATTTCTTTGAAGGCTAGATAGGCATAAGGCGATATAAAATCTAAGTACATCGTAATTTTGGGCATGCTCTGTCCTCTAAATTTGTGTGTTTTATGTGTATTAGATCGTGTTTTGACGCAACACATAGTGATGAAAGAATGATACCCTCAGTGCAGCTTTTTCGTTAAAAAACGATCAAATAATTCTTGGGAAGAATAGGTAATTTAAGTCATGTTAGCAATCCAAAATTTGGGTTTTGCTCGAGGTAAGAACATTTTATTTGAGGATTTGAGCTTCTCGATGAATGCGGGCGATGCTGTTCGTGTGACTGGATCCAATGGCTCTGGCAAGACAACCTTGCTACGGATAGTTTCAGGGTTGTGCCGACCGGACATCGGAACTGTGACTTGGCGGGGGGGGTTAGCGAGAAAAAATGATAATGAATTTGTGAGATCAGTCAATTTTATTGGCCATGACGATGGTTTGAAAAAACAACTTACAGCTACAGAAAATTTAAAATTAATGCTCCCTCTCTTAGGTACTTATCCATCTGATGGTGTGATTGAATCAGCGCTTGATGCAGCAGGGCTTGAAACTGTAAAGCATAAGCCCGTGATGTACATGTCCGCCGGACAAAAGAGACGGGTAGCGCTGACAAGACTTGACTTCATGAGGCACCGCATTTTGTGGATTCTTGATGAGCCCTTTACGTCGTTAGACGTTGCGGCAGTATCCAGTTTAGTTTTAAAGCTAAGGAAGCATATCGAGTCGGGTGGCTTACTTATTTTTACGACCCATCAAGATTTCGATGTTGTATCTGAGGCTATCAGCCTTTCTCTGGATTAGTCGTGTACAAAGCGTTTACAGCTCTCCTGCGCAAAGAACTTTTACTAGCTTTGAGGCAGAAAACAGACATGGTGACGGTTTTATTCTTTTTTTTAATCGTTTCCAGCCTTTTTCCTTTCGCTGTGGGTCCAGAATTAACTACTTTGAAAGTTATTGGACCTGGAGTTGTATGGGTTGGAGCCCTCTTATGCTCGTTACTAGCGCTGCATCGAGTATTTGAGACTGATTACAATGATGGTTCGTTAGAACATTTAGTGCTCAGTGGCGAGCCGTTAACGGTTTTGGTGATTGCAAAGATCAGTGCACATTGGCTTATTACGGGTCTGCCGGTCGTTATTGTCGCACCTTTAATCGGCCTTCAGTTTGGTCTCCCTGCCGGTAGCTTAAGTTTACTTCTGATTACACTGCTTCTTGGCACACCCGTCCTTTCACTGATTGGTTCGATAGGTGCTGCCTTAACATTAGGAGTTCGTGGGGGCGCCGCGTTAACGTCTATACTCATTTTGCCGTTTTATGTGCCTATTTTGATTTTCGGAGCAGGGGCAGTGGTTGCTGACCTTCAGGGGCTCTCGATAGATGGACATCTCTCCATACTCATCGCTATGTTATGTTTATCCTTTGCTTTAGCGCCATTAGCAATCGCGAGTGCGATTAAAATTGCTTTAGAATAACGGTTTGCTAATGCTAGATAGATATTGATTGACGTTTTATCCCCCGGTTAAATATCGAAATTTTATGAGTATTTGGAAGTATTCTTCACCGCAATATTTTTATCCACTAGCTAAGAAAATGGCGACCATTTTCTTCGTCGCTGCGGCGGTTCTCACAGTATGGGGGCTCTATATCGGATTTTTTATTGCGCCCACAGATTTCCAACAAGGTGAGTCATATCGAATAATCTTTATTCACGTTCCAGCAGCTTGGATGTCGATGTTGATTTATTTAGTTATGTCGTTTTGGGCAGCGATAGGTTTGATAATGAATACCCGACTTTCGTCTATGATGGCTCACGCTCTGGCACCCACCGGAGCGCTTATGACATTCGTCGCCTTGTGGACGGGCGCATTTTGGGGTAGGCCTACATGGGGTGCATGGTGGGTCTGGGATGCTCGTCTAACATCTGAATTAATTTTGTTATTCTTATACATTGGGTACATGGCGTTACACGCTTCCATTGAAGATCCGAGACGCGCTGACCGAGCATCGGCTATTCTTGCTTTAGTCGGTGTTGTAAATGTTCCGATCATTTATTTTTCGGTGCAGTGGTGGAATACGTTGCATCAAGGAGCTTCCGTAAGCCTTACGAAGTCCCCTAGCATGGCTACTAGTATGCTCACAGGTATGTTGGTTATGGCCTTAGCGTTTTGGATGTACTCAATTGCGGTCTCATTAATTCGTGTAAGGCGCATTATCCGTGATCGTGAGGCAAATGCGGGTTGGCTAGCTGAGTCGTCTGGGAGGCAATAGATGCAGTGGGAGAGTATCTCTGATTTTTTCGCTATGGGCGGTTACGGACTCTACGTATGGGGCTCCTATATTGTTACGGCTTTGTGTATCGCGATTGAGCTTTTGGATCTCAAGAAGAATAGATGAACTCACCTCATCAATATCGGTCTATAGAGTTGATTTGTAAAGGACGCATTCATGAAACCACGTCATAAGCGACTTATCTTAGTCGTTGTTGCACTCGCGCTTCTAGGTTTAGGTGCGACATTCGTGCTAAAGGCCTTTCGCAGTAATCTGGTATTTTTTTATACTCCAACAGAGGTCTTTGCGGGCCAAGTGCCTCAAGGTCAGGCGTTTCGTATTGGAGGTATGGTGCTAGACGATAGCCTCCAGCGTAAAGAGGATGGCGTGACTGTCCGGTTTGCCGTGACCGATACCATCGAAAATGTCCCGGTCCAGTACACGGGGATATTGCCGGATTTGTTTCAAGAGGGTAAAGGAGTGGTTGCTCAAGGCAGAATGAACCCGCAGGGTGTGTTTGTTGCGGATCAAGTGCTCGCAAAACACGATGAAAACTACATGCCGCCTGAAGCAGCAGAAGCGCTTGAAAGGGCGAGAAAAATTAAGATGGAAGCTGAATGAGAACTGAATTGAACAATCCGATATTTAGCCCTAGAAAGGTGGTAAGTTTTGATTCCTGAAATAGGGCATTTTGCTGTTATTTTAGCGCTTTGCGTGGCAATGGCGCAGGCTTTCTTTTCGTTAGTCGGTGCGACGCGTGGCTATGCCAACTGGATGGCCGTGTCCCGACCTTCGGCGTACATCTTGTTTTTCTTGACCGCTTTTGGCTTCTGTTGCTTGGTGATTTCGTTTCTAACAAACGATTTTTCTGTACTGAATGTAGCATCGAACTCAAACTCTCAACTCCCGTGGCCTTATCGGCTTGCAGCGAGTTGGGGTAGTCATGAAGGATCTTTATTGTTATGGGTTTTGATGTTGTCTGGATGGATGGCAGCGGTAGCGCGTTTCAGTAAAGGCGTGCCCAACGATATGTTGTCTTTAATCCTTGGGGTCATGGCGCTGGTTGCAATCGGGTTCTATTCATTTTTATTACTCACGTCCAACCCGTTTGATCGATTGCTACCTCCCGCGATGGATGGGCGTGATTTAAATCCGCTTCTTCAAGACCCTGGAATGGTGATTCATCCGCCCATGCTCTACATGGGCTACGTAGGGTTCTCGGTAGTCTTTGCTTTTGCTATAGCTGCTTTAATTAGTGGGCGTTTAGATACAACTTGGGCTCGATGGTCACGTCCTTGGACAACCATCGCGTGGGCATTTCTAACAATCGGCATCGCGCTGGGAAGTTGGTGGGCATACTATGAACTCGGATGGGGCGGTTGGTGGTTCTGGGATCCGGTTGAGAATGCGTCTTTCATGCCGTGGCTCTGTGGCACCGCGCTTATGCATTCACTCTTAGTGACTGAGAAACGTGGAAGTTTTAAAGTCTGGACCGTATTGTTGGCAATCATAACTTTCTCCTTATCTTTACTCGGTACGTTTTTAGTGCGTTCGGGGGTGCTAACCTCTGTACATGCGTTTGCAACAGATCCAGAAAGAGGCGTCTTCATACTTGGGTTCTTGGTCTTCGTTGTAGGAGCTTCTCTAATTTTGTTTGCATGGCGGGCTCCCAAGGTAGGCCTGGGGGGGCGATTTGACTTGGTCTCAAGAGAGTCTGCATTACTGGCAAACAATGTTTTGTTGGTGGTCGCTGCGGCTTCGGTGTTGTTAGGTACCCTTTACCCACTATTTCTTGACGCCTTAGGTTTGGGTAAGATTTCCGTTGGTCCGCCCTATTTCGATGCTGTTTTCATCCCAATAATGGCGCCTGCGGTGTTTCTGATGGGGATAGGCCCCATTTCGCGATGGAAGAAATCCTCGGTTCCGGATTTGGCCGCAAAACTCAAGTGGGCGTTCGCGGTCTCGATGATATCGGCTTTAATACTACCCTTTACGATGGGTACTTGGAGTTGGTTGGTGAGCCTAGGCTTGCTCATGGCTTTGTGGATCGCGTTGGCGGGAATCGTAAACTTATGGACGCGCCTCAAACAAATGTCCAAGGGCGAGGGAAGGACACTCTGGACTTCTTTGCTCAGCCTACCGAATTCTTATTACGGGATGTTGTGCGCGCACTGGGGTGTTGCCGTTTTTATTGTTGGCGTGACCTTGGTAAATGGGTACGAGGTTGAGAAAGACGTGAAAATGAGTCTCGGTAATACCGTGACCATCGGGGATTACACCATTCGTCTTGATGCGCTAAAAGAATTGGAAGGACCAAACTACACGGGGATAGAGGGTTCAATGGCGATACTGGTCGATGGCGAAGAAGTCGACAGAATGTTCCCGCAAAAACGACTTTATACGGTTCAACAAATGGCTATGACCGAGGCAGCAATCGACACAGGTTTTACAAGAGATTTATATATTTCACTTGGCGAACCATTAAGCGATGGATCTTGGGTGGTTCGGGTTTATTTGAAGCCATTTGTAGATTGGATTTGGGGGGGTGCGTTTCTTATGGCGTTAGGAGGAATACTCGCAGTTTCAGATCGTCGCTATCGAAAAGCGAGTCAGGGAGATACTGGTTCTGAAGAGGTGACTGCCTCTTCTTGAGGTGGTCGATATGATGGCTTCGACTCGATTTTTAATCCCATTAGGAATATTCATTGCAGTCGCAGCATTTTTGTTTAAAGGTTTATCACTTAACCCCAAAGAAGTACCATCGCCACTTATTGGAAAAGAGACCCCCGAGTTTTCTCTTCCCATACTGAATGAATTCGATACTCGTTTTACCAACGGAGACATGCTTGGTAAGGTTTGGATGCTCAATGTTTTTGCTTCATGGTGCGGACCGTGCTTAGATGAACATCCAATCATTGTTAATTTCGCTCGATCCACTACGGTTCCTGTTTTAGGTTTTAACTATAAAGACAGACCACAAGCTGCTACACAGTGGTTAGATCGACACGGGGATCCTTACGAGCGTGTTGTGGTCGACCTCGATGGTCGAATTGGTCTTGATTATGGGGTATATGGAGTACCTGAAACATTCTTAATAGATCGCGACGGAATTATAAGATATAAAAAAATAGGGCCGTTGACACGGGTGGACGTCTCCGAAGACATTTTGCCGTTAATTGAGGAGTTGAGTCAGTGATCGCGAAAATCAGAATAATAGGCTTGATATTATTTATCTTTAGTAATTCCTCATTTGCTGAGGAAGCGCCTTTGCTGGCTAAAGACCCAGAGCTTGAAGAGCGTGTCAAAGCAATTAGCCTAGAACTGAGATGTTTGGTTTGTCAAAATCAAACTATCGCGGACTCTAATGCAGGTCTCGCAGTTGATTTGAAAAATCAAGTAAGAGACATGCTACGCGAAGGTATGGATGAGGGTCAGATAAAAGATTTCATGGTTGAGCGATACGGTGACTTTGTGCTATACGACCCACCTATTAAGGGTACGACCATGGTGCTGTGGGCGGGCCCTTTGTTGATGTTATTAGTTGCATTTTGGTTTGCAGTGAGAATTGTACGGCGTCGCGCTGGAAGCCATGACCCAAAACAAAGCTCGGAAGAAATAGACCGTGCACGATCGTTACTTAAAGACTGATTAGGATTGAGTTACTGATGTCAATATTCAATATATTTGCTGGTCTGCTGAGTATTTTTGTTCTGATAGTATTTTTGAGAAGTATTTTCAAAACGCGTGCTTTGACAACGAATACGCAATCCCAGACTAATCTCCGTCTTTTACGTGACCAACTCAAGGAGCTTGCTGAAGATCATCGGGTGGGGAATTTATCTTCGGAGCAGTACGAGTTGTCCAAAGCCGAAATCGAGGGGCGAGTTTTAGTGGAGGTATCGAAAGAGCCGCAGACACTAGTTGTTTCCGGTGGGTCTGCAAAAATTTTATCTCTTGTGGCTATCGCATTGATACCTGTAACTGCGGTTTATTTATATGGGGTGATAGGAAGCTCTGATGGTCAGGATGTCGCAGCGTTCGTTGATGCACAAAATGACTCATTTGATCAGACAGACCTCCAAGTACTTGCTGATAAAGTCATTAAACATATTGAAGAAAACCCAGAGGACACTCAGGCCTGGGGGATGTTGGCGAGGACTTATCAAGCAATGCACAAATTCGATGAGGCAGCAAACGCCTGGGAGCGTGCCTATCAAATCAATCCAGATGACCCAGCTATATTGGTCGATTATGCTGAGGCTAGAGGATTGACGGTTGGTGGCGACCTTTCAGGAGAACCTGCTGAGCTAATTAATCGAGCTCTAGAAATGGACCCTGATCATGGAAAAGGACTCGCACTAGGAGGTACGGCGGCTTTTGCGGTCGGGAGTTATCAATTGGCGATTGACCGTTGGACGCGGCTCATGAAGGCAAATCTTGGGGACGCACAGTTGATGGAAACCTTGCAAGCGGGTATTGCCGAAGCCAAAATTAGATTGGTTCAGTCAGGGGATGGGTTCGATCAAAATATCACTGAAGAAGTTGAGATAGAGCAATCAACCGTCATTCTTGAGGGCGTGGTTCGAATCTCCGATGAAGTACGGGAAAGGATTAGCGCTCAGGATGTTGTCTTCGTCTACACTAGATCAACTGAAGGACCACCTATGCCTATTGCCGCGATGAGAATTCCTGTGGATCAGTTGCCCTATTCTTTTTCTTTTGATGATTCATTTTCGCTCATGCCGAGCCGAAAATTATCTGATTTCCCTGAGTTTATTATTGGGGCGCGTATATCAAAATCTGGTAATGCGATTAGAGCTAGTGGTGATATAGAGTCCTCAACGAGCGTGGTGCGTCAAGGCGAAACAGTTGAAATCGTAATAGATAGTGCGGTACCGTAATCGGATATCTTGACTTGATGAGGCTTGCCGTGAGAACTAGTTCAGAATTAAATTCCCATAAAAAATCACTGACATGTATTTTAACGTTGGTTTTGAGTGCTGTTTTTCATGTTCAGGCACATGAGACGCACGAGACACATGATTCTGCTGTTGTTGAGTTTATTCAGGAGATGGTGACTAAACATGATTTCTCCGAGCAAGAGCTAATGATATTGATGGGTGACGCGGTAAAGAAGGATGGCATTCTTAATGCATTTGATAAACCTGCTACGTCTAAGCCTTGGAGCTTTTTTAGAAAGTTATATGTAACAGATTGGCGAGAAAAAGAAGGTGTGAAATTTTGGGAGAAGCATCTTCAAACCTTAATCAGGGCAGAGGATGAGTTCGGCATCCCTCAAGAGATTATTACAGCACTCATTGGAATAGAAACTAATTACGGAACATATACGGGCGAGTTTCGAATCGTCGACGCATTTTATACGCTCGGATTTTATGGCAAGCGGCGGAACAAATACTTCTTGAAAGAGTTCGAAGAGTTTTTAATTTTAGCTCGAGAAAATAATATTGAGCCGGACGCGATAAAAGGGTCGTTCGCAGGAGCTATAGGAATCGCTCAGTTTATGCCATCCAGTTATCGAGAGTACGCCATTGACTTTGATGGCGATGGTAAGGCTGATTTGGAGAATAGCGTTGCGGATGCGATTGGTAGTGCTAGTAATTATCTGAAAAGACATGGTTGGCAACGTGATGAGCCAATTGTTTTCCCGGTAAGCGCTAAAAACGCAAGTGCTCTTGCTGAGATGGCTGGGAAATCTAAACCCAATCGTACTTATAGCGAAATCAAGGAAGCAGGAGTACAAGAGAGTTTCGAGCTCGGTGATGACAAGTCGGTTGGTTTATTTAAGCTCGAAGGGGACGGTGGAACTGAATTTTGGATGTCATTAAAGAACTTTTATGTTATCACGAGGTACAACCCTAGTAATAATTACGCGTTGGCGATGGTTCAGTTGTCTCAAAAAATAAAAGCACTAAAAAATGCTCAGTGAGCTTAATTGCTCCAACTTATTCCCTAAGGCGGAGTTGATATGAGCATTTCGTTCAGTCATACATTTGCGAATGAGTTGGATGGTTTTTATAAAGCATGCAGTCCCGAAAAATGTACCTCACCGAGACTTTTGCAAGTGAATGCTGCTTTAGCCGATGAGCTGGGATTGGATCACAAATTACTTCATGGTGAGGTTGGCGCGTCTATGTTTTCGGGAAATGCGCTACCAGATGATAGCAATCCAATAGCGCAAGTTTATGCTGGGCATCAGTTTGGGATGTTTACGCCCCAATTAGGTGATGGTCGAGCGCTACTCATAGGGGAAGTGGTAGACAGAAACGGCGATCGACGAGACATACAGTTGAAAGGCTCTGGGAGAACACCTTATTCACGTGGTGGCGATGGGAAATCAGCTTTAGGGCCAGTATTAAGAGAATACTTGGTGAGCGAGGCGATGCATCAGTTTGGTATTGCAACGACTCGTGCTTTGGCTGCTGTAGGCACTGAGGATTGGGTCGCTCGGGAAGCGTTGAAGCCGCGGGCGGTTTTAACACGTGTTTCAGCCAGCCATATAAGAGTGGGGAGTTTTGAGTTTTTTGCAGCTAGAGGAGAATGGGCTCAGGTTAAGCGATTGGCTGATTATGCAATTGATAGGCACTTCCCTCACATAAGAGATTCGGGGGATGCTTATCTAGATTTCTTTAAATCAGTGATGCAAAAGCAGGCTAAGTTGATCGCGGACTGGATGAGTGTTGGGTTTGTACATGGAGTTATGAATACAGACAACATGACTATTTCTGGAGAAACGATCGACTACGGACCATGCGCTTTTATGGATCGTTACGTGCCGTCTACCGTTTTTAGTTCTATTGATGAACATGGTCGCTATGCTTATGAAAATCAACCGAAAATTGGCCAGTGGAATTTGGCTCAATTAGCAAAAGCTCTCATCCCGCTGTATCAAGAAGATCAGGAAGTGGTTATACAAAGATTCGTCGATGAGCTTGATACATTCAATGATATTTACGAGTCATTTTGGCTAGAAAATATGCGCGCAAAACTTGGGTTAATTAATGAGAGTGAAGGCGACCTAGATCTCGTGAATGAACTCTTAAGGCTGATGCACCAAGGTGATGCCGATTTTACGCTCACGTTCCGTTCTCTCGCCAATGTGCGGTTAAATGATGAGATTCAGTTCAAGTCACAATTCAATAATTCTATCAATCTTGATGATTGGTCATCGCGGTGGCTTAAAAGAGTCTTGGTTGATGGTGTATCTGCAGATCAGTGCATCTTGAATATGAATGCAGTTAATCCACTATATATCCCACGAAATCATAAAATCGAAGAGGCGTTGGACGCGGCGGTGAATGATAATGATTTTGAGCTCTTTCGTTCAATGCTCAATGTGGTGTCTGAGCCTTATTTTTTTAGACCAGGTTTTGATAAATACGCCGAACCTTCTCTATCGAATGCTGAGCCTTATGTTACTTTCTGTGGCACTTGAGAACGAGGCAGAAGCAGCTTTATAACGAATTTCAGTTGCTGTCATGATTGTTGATCTGATCGAGTTCGTAGATGAGGTCTAGTGCTTGCTTAGGCGTCAATTCGTCTGGCTTAATTTCAGCGAGCCGCGCAGAAATGGGGCCTTCAAGCTCTGAGTTTAAAGTTTCTCTCTGATTAAATAAATCAGGCTGAGTTAGGTCGTCTTTTCCTTTTGACTCCAAGAGTTTGAGTTCTCGTTTTGCTGCATTAACAATTTCTTTAGGTACTCCCGCAAGTTGGGCAACTTGGATGCCGTAACTTTGTGATGCGGGACCATCAGCCACGCTATGCAAGAAGATAATTTCATCTTTGTGTTCAACCGCAGAGAAGTGGATATTTTCCACATCTGGTATTTCTTCAGATAATCCAGTTAACTCAAAGTAATGTGTAGCAAAAAGCGTAATGCTTTGATTTTTTTTTGCTAAGTATCGAGCTATTGAAAACGCTAAAGCGAGCCCATCATAGGTTGATGTGCCCCGACCAATCTCATCCATGAGTACCAAGCTATTTTTGGTTGCATTATTCAGGATATTAGCGGCTTCTGACATCTCCACCATGAACGTAGACTGCCCTCCAGAGAGATTGTCTGAAGCTCCAATACGAGTAAAAATTTGATCAATTCGGCCGATTAAAGCAGATTCTGCTGGAACAAAGCTACCCACATGAGCGAGTAGTACGATAAGTGCACATTGGCGCATATAGGTAGATTTTCCACCCATATTTGGACCAGTAATAATGAGCATTTTACGATTGTCGCTGATTTCTAATGTGTTCGAAATAAAATTTTCAATTTGCGTTTCAACAACAGGATGACGGCCATTAACAATATTGATCTCATTTCCCTCTACAAGAGTGGGGCATATGTAGTTCTGTTCTAAGGCTAGTTGAGCGAGGCTACAAAGACCATCGAGCTGAGCAACGGATTTTGCAACGTTTTGAATTTCTTCTCGGTGTTGCTGCATGGTGTCAATGATAATCTCGTAGATATGTTTTTCACGCTTTAGAGCACGATCTTTTGCTGATAGCGCTTTATCCTCAAATTCCTTTAACTCTGGAGTGATAAAGCGTTCTGCGTTTTTGAGTGTTTGTCGTCTCCTATACCTGTCCGGTACTGCCGATGCATTAGCTTTTGATACCTCAATATAAAAACCATGGACACGATTGAATTCAACTTTCAGGCTGTTAATACCCGTTTCCATTCTCTCTCTTTGTTCCAGATCTATCAGGAAGGTACCGCAATCAGTCTGTATAGATCTCAAAGTATCTAGCTCTGAGTCGAATCCATGATTAATGACTCCACCCTCAGTCAGCATGGTCGCTGGTTCAGGGAGAATGGCAGCGACGAGTTCGTCAGCAATTTTGGCGTTGCATGACAAATCGCTTGATAATGAGGCCAATAATGGTAAATCGGAAGCTGTAATTAAGGTTTGTAATTGGGGTAATAACAATAGGGACTCTCTTAATCCGGAAAGATCTCGAGGCCGCGCACTTCTGAGAGTAATGCGTGAATTGATTCGTTCGATATCTGAGATTGAGCCTAATATCTGTCGTACTGCGTTCAAAACGGTAATGTTTTGTGTGTCAGTAAGCCATTCGACCGTTGAAAGGCGCTCTTTTATGTCGTTATGGTTGTATAGGGGGTGATTGAGCGCATGTTGAAGCCAACGAGATCCCATACTTGATTTTGATCTATCAAATGTCGACAGAAGAGTTGGGCTGCTCTCTCCTTGCAGTGTTGTGTTGATTTCAAGGTTTTTGCGTGTCGTCACGTCAAGTTGTATGAAGTCATTATCTCGTTCAACTTGAATGGCTGTGATGTGCGACAGCGGTTCGGATTGGGTGCTTTGCGCATACGAGAGGAGCGCACCGGCTGCCGATATGGCAGATGCAGAGTCTTCACAGCCAAAACCTCGCAAGTCTCGAACTTGTAAGTGAGCGCATAGGTTTTTTTTTGCAACTTCTTCCTCGAAGTTCCAAGAAGGTAGGCGTTGAATTCTGATTTTAGTATGATCTATTCCAGGTAGAACTGAGCCCTCAGGAGCAATGATTTCAGAGGGCTGAAGACGCGCGATTTCACTCAGTATCGATAGCGTGCTGCTTTGTTTTATTTTTAATTGTCCTGCGGCAATGGATAGCCATGCGACACCCCAGTTATCGTCTTTTTTGTAAAAACTTAGGACGTAGTTTTCCTGTTTATCGGGCAGCAGGGCTGCATCCGATAGCGTACCTGGCGTAACTATTCTGACCACTTTTCTTTCAACAGGACCCTTTGATGTCGCTGGATCTCCGGTTTGTTCACAAATGGCTATGGATTCGCCAGATTTGACGAGTTTCGCGAGATATTGCTCGGCAGCGTGATGTGGAACACCGGCCATTTTAATAGGTTCTCCGGCTGAACTTCCTCGTGCTGTTAGCGTAATGCCTAGTAATTTTGCAGCACGTTCTGCGTCATCGAAGAACAGTTCATAGAAGTCGCCCATTCGGTAGAACAACAGCTTATCTGAATGACTCGATTTTATTTCAAGGTACTGACGCATCATTGGCGTATGCGCAGATTCCTGTGAATTATTTTTAGATTTCTTCTGGACGATATTATTCGGTTGGATTTTAGTCATGAGAAATTAACGCCACATTTACCTTTACGGACTCACATCTAGACATTGGCTTAATACCGATTTTTTATCTATCCTGCCACAAACGAAAAATAACTGATGTAACGCGTAACTTTAACTCTTGAGATTCGAAGTATGTGGACGGAGGGTTGATAGCAGTTGAGCGAATATTTTTGGATTTCCCGCTACAATATTTCCGCTATCCAAATATTGTGGCTCGCCATCTAAATCCCCCACCAGGCCGCCCGCCTCCTTAATCAGCAGAGCCCCCGCTGCCATATCCCA
>QXZO01000204.1 GCA_009886305.1 Betaproteobacteria bacterium | reverse complement strand
TGGAGTACTGCTGCAAGATGGAATTATGCGAAGGATTCGGGAAAATTAATCGAAGGGCTCGTGGGTCTTGAGTACAAAGTAGGTTGCTGGGCATTCAGGATGGTGGCGAATCGATTTATAACAGGACAAGATTCTGCTGATCGTGATTTGTATTCAACGAGCTTCTTTGTCCAACTTGAGTTGAGGGATATTACTCGGATTGGTAGCGATGCAGTTGGTATTTTGAAGCAAAATGTGAGTGGGTTTTCTGATAATTAATTGGTTTATTGATCGAGATATTGATATGAGTTTATTGTTGAAATGTGTTTTATTTTGTTTAGTTATAGCGCCAGCCTTTAGTGAGGAGTTAAGGCCAATTGATCGAGTGGTAGTGATTGTTGGAGAGGGAGTAATTACCGAATCAGAACTGAACAACGAGATGTCTTTAGCGCGAAATAATATTGAGAGCTCAGGTTCATCAATGCCAGATTTAAATTATCTGCGCCAGCAAGTCCTTGAGAGAATGATTACCCGAAAGGCGCTTCAAGATTTAGCAGACAGTACTGGAATACGAGTTTCAGATAACGAAGTTCGCCGAGCTTTGCAAAGGCTCGCTCAGCAGCAGAATTTATCGATGGCAGATTATATTAGTGTAGTCGAAAAAAATGGTATGAGCACTTACGAGTTAAGAGAAAGCATTTTAACTGAAACAAAAATCCTAAAGCTGCGTCGTAGAGAAGTTGAGGCAAAATTGATTGTCAATGAATCAGAAAGTGAATCATATTTAAAGAAGCTAAATGACACGCCGACCTCTGATGAATCATTAGTCGCACATATTTTGATTTCTATTCCAGAAAATGCCACTTCTGAAGAGCTGGAGGCTGCTGAAAATAGAGTGAATGAGGCCACATCCAAAGTTGATGATGGTGTTGATTTTCGGCAAGTCGCAGCAGAATTATCTGACGCGAGCGACGCGCTTGAGGGCGGCGTTATGGGTTGGAGAGATGCTTCCAATTTGCCAGATTTATTTTTAGATGCATTGAAAATTATAAGAATTGGTCAGAGAAGTGAAGTGCTGCGCAGCCCTAATGGTTTTCATGTCCTTTATTTGTTGGATAAAAGAGGTGTTGATGCGCAAATAATCGTTCAGCAAACCTTAGCCAGACATATTCTTTTTCGAGTCGATCGAGCAGTCTCTGAAGATGATGCGTTGATTAAAGCAAGAGATGTTCGCAATAGAATATTGATTGGAGGTGAAGATTTTGAAATATTAGCTGAGGCTGTTTCTGATGACCCTAGTGCGGCAAAGGGTGGTGTACTTGGTTGGTTGATGACTGGCGAGACCGTACCTGAGTTTGAGCGAGCATTGAATATTTTAAATGTCGGAGAGCTAAGTGAGCCGGTGAGGACTCAATATGGCTACCACGTAATTGAGGTACTCGATAGACGGGATTCGGATGTTTCTAACGAGCGACAAAGGTCGGTCGCCCGACAAGCAATATTGCAACAGAAGCTAGAATTTAGATTTGAGGAGTGGGTGCGTCGGGTTCGAGATACAACCTTTATTAAGTACGTTAACTGATCATTTGCATGGCGTCTCCGGTAGCTAAGAGAAGGTTTAGTCAGAATTTCCTTCGGGATATCCGTGTTATCGAAGAAATTATTGCAGTGGGTGACTTTTCCTCATCTGACGCGGTCGTTGAGATTGGTCCGGGGTATGGGGCACTCACGCATTTACTACTTAAAAAAATCTCTGCAGTAACGGCCATAGAAGTGGACCGTGATGCCGTGGATTATTTGCAGGGCAAATATGCGGCGGACCGTTTGAGGTTGATAGAAGCCGATTTTTTAGATGTCAGTTTGTCAAGTTTCGGCGGTTCGTTGAGGCTGTTAGGTAACTTACCGTACCATATATCCACGCCGATATTGTTTCATGTTGATGCTCAGATTGAGTTTATTCAAGATGCAATTTTTATGCTTCAGCGAGAAGTGGTTGATCGAATTGTGTCAGGGCCCGGTTCAGCTGAATATGGGAAGTTAAGTATCACATTGCAGTTAGGCTGGGAGTTTGAGAAGCTCTTTGATATTTCGCCTGAAGCGTTTCAACCCAAGCCTAAAGTTTGGTCTTCAATTTTGTATATGAAGCCACGTTCATTGCCGTATCGCGTAGATCGACCCACCTTTCAACGTATTGTGTTTGGTGCGTTCTCCAAAAGACGCAAGACGTTACGAAACGCTTTGAGGGGGCTTGTCACCGATGAGCAATTCGTGTTGGCAGATATCGACCCAACTCAAAGACCTGAAACTTTATCTGTAGATGATTATGTTAGGTTGTCTAATATAATTTTTCAGGATTAAAAATTTTAGTCTTTCTCGATAAGTTCTATTTTATAGCCATCAGGGTCTTCGACAAACGCGATTACGGTTGAGCCGTGTTTCATGGGTCCGGCCTCTCGAGTAACTCTACCACCGCGAGCCTTCACTTTTTTGCAAGCTTCATCAGCATTCTTCACGCTTATCGCAACATGACCATATCCGTTCCCTAAATCATAGGAAGCCGTATCCCAATTGTATGTGAGCTCCATCACAGCAGTCTCAGACTCCAATCCATAGCCCACAAATGCGTTGGTGAAACGACCGCCCGGGAAGTCAATCTTACGAATTAAGTTCATTCCCAAAACCTCCGTGTAGAAGGCTATTGATCGGTCCAAGTCGCCGACTCTAATCATCGTGTGCAACATTCGCATTTCAGATGTCCTTAAATTTCGACCAGTTCAAAATCTTCTTTCCTTGCGTCGCATTCTGGA
>QXZO01000203.1:5681-8384 GCA_009886305.1 Betaproteobacteria bacterium | reverse complement strand
AATTTTGAGGGTCTACCTCTATGTTTGGCTGTAGCGTATTCAAGATCATCGATGACTTCGAAATTTTTCTTGTATCGCGCACAGCTATAAGATTTTTTTGTAAGTCTAAATTAGCTCGCACATTTGCATCGATAGCAAACTGGGAAGTAAAGGTTACTGATGACTGGGACAACGATCCACCATAAGCACCAAACATGTATCGGTAATGAACTGGCTGGGGGGTCGGGATAGACGCATTTGGATCCCCCATAAGCGACATCACAATCACGCCACCTTTGACAATCATAGAAGGTTTAACGCCAAAAAAAGCGGGCTTCCAAATCACAATATCGGCAAGCTTTCCTACTTCAATAGAACCGACCTCATGCGCCACACCGTGCGTGATAGCAGGATTAATTGTGTATTTTGCGATGTAACGTTTAACACGATAATTATCTGAACGATCAGAGTCTTCTGGTAGCGGCCCTCGCTGAACTTTCATTTTATGAGCGGTCTGCCAAGTCCGGCAAATCACTTCACCCACACGACCCATAGCTTGCGAATCACTAGCGATCATGCTGAAAGCCCCTAGATCGTGCAATACGTCTTCAGCCGCAATTGTTTCCCGGCGGATTCTCGATTCTGCAAAAGCCACATCCTCCGCTATTGACGAGTCCAGATGGTGACACACCATCAACATATCCAAATGCTCATCTATTGTATTCACCGTATAAGGTCGAGTGGGATTCGTAGAGGACGGCAACACGTTTGAGAAACCGCATGCTTTAATGATATCGGGTGCATGACCCCCTCCAGCACCTTCCGTGTGGTAAGTGTGAATTACTCTATCTTTGAAAGCTGCAAGCGTGTCTTCTACAAATCCTGATTCATTTAAAGTGTCCGTATGAATGGCGACCTGAACATCTGAGGCATCTGCTACCGTTAAACAATTATCTATGGCTGCTGGCGTAGTGCCCCAGTCCTCATGCAGTTTTAATCCCATAGCTCCGGCTGCTATTTGCTCTTCCAGCGGCAATGGCAAACTCGCATTACCTTTTCCCATGAAACCCAAATTCATGGGAAAAGCATCAGCTGATTGAAGCATACGAGATATATGCCAAGGACCAGGAGTACAAGTTGTCGCATTCGTACCTGTTGCGGGGCCAGTCCCACCACCCAGCATAGTAGTAATACCTGAGGACAGCGCCTCCTCAATTTGCTGAGGACAGATGAAATGAATATGTGCGTCTATTCCTCCCGCGGTAACAATGGAACCCTCCCCAGCGATTATTTCTGTTGCTGCTCCAATAACTATATCGACACCGGGCTGTACATCTGGATTACCAGCCTTACCAATGCCATCAATACGACCATCCTTAATCGCAATATCAGCTTTAATAATTCCACTGTGATCCACAATTAGGGCATTTGTAATGACTGTATCAGGCACCGCATGAGCTGGTCTTTGGCTTTGCCCCATACCATCACGAATGACTTTTCCACCACCAAACTTAACTTCTTCACCAGGAATCGTCTTGTCTTCTTCGACCTCAATCCATAATTCAGTGTCTGCCAAGCGCACACGATCACCCACAGTTGGACCAAACATTTCAGCGTAAGCGCGCCGATCAATCTTATTGGTCATGTCACGTCCCCCATTACCAGCCCTCGAAATCCGAAAATTCTCCGATCTCCATCAATAGCCACTAATTCAACAGTGCGCTTTTGTCCCGGCTCGAATCGCACAGCGGTTCCAGCAGCAATATTTAAGCGAAATCCCTTAGTCTGTTCACGCTCGAATTCGAGTGCGCCGTTTGTCTCATAAAAATGATAATGCGAACCCACCTGGACAGGTCGATCTCCTACATTACAAACAATGACAGTAAGTAAAGTCCTATTTGAGTTGATTTCAATGTCTCCATCTAGCGTTACAATCTCACCTGGAATCACTTTGAGCTCCTCACACAATTGGTTGATGTACGGTTACTAGCTTTGTGCCATCCGGAAATGTCGCCTCGACTTGAATTTCTGGAATCATTTCCGGGATCCCTTCCATCACTTGGTTGCGTCTCAACAGAGTTGCTCCGTATGACATCAAATCTGCAACTGTCCTCCCCTCTCTCGCACCTTCCATGATTTCAGCCGTAATAAAAGCGATGGCCTCAGGATAGTTGAGAAGCAGTCCTTTTTTAAGGCGTCGCTCTGCCAGCAAACTCGCTGTAAAAATCAATAACTTATCTTTTTCTCTTGGCGTTAAATCCATAACATCCTCTCATCCAATTATTACGAATATTAAGTGTTCCAAATTCTGGGCTTAACTGCTCCATGCGACGAATAGACTGGACGTAGGCGTTCCCATATTCTTGTGAATACTTGACGTCCACGCTCGATATCTTTCCCTACCCATCGAGCTAGAAGCAGGTGCTCCAACCATGTAAGAGCGCAATGGGTCTCTTCATCGGCTATTTTCCTCAGCTCATCAATCAGTGAGTCATCTTGCTGCAACCCGACAATGCACATCGTTCCAAAACCAGAAAATCCATCTAAGATTCCAGGCCCGTCCATAAGCTGATCAGGGATGAATAATGTACGCTCTGTAAATTGGGGTACCCCATCAATTGAGATCTTTGTTTTTTGCGCAAATCGTCCCTCGAGCAAGGGAGCCTGTTCGATATGTCGACCTAACGAGTAGAAATCCCAGCCAACAAAAATACCTCCCGAATC
>QXZO01000203.1:0-5671 GCA_009886305.1 Betaproteobacteria bacterium | reverse complement strand
AATCGATATCGATCTCTGTTTCAATATCAACCAGACATTTATTAAAAATAATATTTTCCTGAGGTAACCACTCACAGACACTATTCGCCTTCAAATTCAACTTAATAAGTTGTTTAGAAGGCCGGTCAAAACTCTCATACCACTTGGTTGCCCCCGGAGTTGTAAGTTGAACGCATACGCCTTCCCCGAGATCACAATCAATCCGTAATTCGTCACCACCCGCAACACCTCCCGGTGGATGAATAATAATGACCTGACATATTTGAGGGCCCTCTGGATACAAAGCTTTTTGAACAACAAGAGGGCCTTCATGCCTATTACGGGACATGACAGTTCTACCGTCCCGCAGATCGAAACAAAGATCCAATTCCGCAAGCCAGGAGCATGATGGACTATCAGCCAACCTCATACTGCTAGATATTGTCGAACATTATCATCATCCATAGATTCGCCTAGCCCTGACTTAATTACTTCACCACGCTGTAGGATAACGTAGTGATCTGCTAAGTCTTTCGCGAAATCGTAGTACTGCTCCACCAACAAGATAGCCATATCACCACGCGCCGAAAGAGATCTAATCGCATTACCAATATCTTTGATAATAGATGGTTGAATTCCCTCAGTCGGCTCATCCAGAATCAAAATGCTTGGAGACATTGCCAGTGCGCGCCCGATCGCTAACTGCTGCTGCTGTCCTCCAGACAAATCCCCCCCCCTTCGATGCAACATTTCTTTCAACACGGGAAACATTTTAAATATTTCTGGTGGTAAATCAGATACTGCTCCCCTAGACTTTGTAGCAAGCCCCATAAGTAAGTTTTCTTCTACGGTTAGTCGAGCGAATATTTCTCGCCCCTGGGGAACGTACCCAACGCCAGATCGAGCACGCGCGTGAGAGGGCTGCCCTGTTACATCTACCCCGTTAATACAAATAGTCCCGCTAGCAGTCTCTAAAACGCCCATTAAACACTTGAGTAGCGTTGTTTTTCCAACGCCATTTCGACCCAAAACAGTTGTCACGGCACCAACTGGGGCGACAAAACTCACATTCCGAAGTGTATGACTAGACCCATAAAATTGATTAATACCTCTCACCTCTAACATGCCCTAACGCCCCAGATAAACTTCAATCACGCGCTCATTCGAGTGCACATCTTCCATGCAACCCTCAGCTAAGACTGAGCCCTCATGCAAAACGGTCACGGTTGATGCGATCTCGGAGACAAACTCCATGTCATGCTCCACCACTACTAAGGAGCGCTCACCAGCAAGAGACTTAAACAACTTTGCTGTTTTTTCTGTTTCATCGTCAGTCATACCCGCAACAGGTTCGTCCAACAATAAAAGTTGCGGTTCTTGCATAAGCAACATACCAATTTCAAGCCATTGCTTCTGACCATGAGAAAGGAGACCCGCTAACCGATCTGCCTGGTTCACCAAATCAATCATTTCTATCGTTTCGGTGATCTTCTTAATCTGTGATTGCCTTCTCTTTGAAATGAGATTTTTTAAAACGCTCTTATCGTACTTCATTGCTAACTCTAAGTTTTCAAATACTGTGTGATTCTCAAATACAGTTGGTTTTTGAAACTTACGACCTATTCCCGCTGAAGCAATTTGCGGTTCATTCATCCGACTTAAGTCAATTGACTGACCAAAGAAAACAGTCCCAGAGTCTGGTTTAGTCTTGCCAGTTATCACATCCATCATAGTGGTTTTTCCAGCACCATTCGGCCCAATAATACATCTGAGCTCTCCCGCATCAACTGTTAAAGAGAGGCCATTAAGCGCCTTAAATCCATCGAAACTCACTGAAATGTCTTCTAGATATAAAATTGGTCCATGGGATATATCCACCCCTTGCTTTGCAATGTGTCCAATTGCAGCATGTCCACTGGTATTTTTAACACCTAGTATTTCTTGCATGTGCTCAGCTTTCTATTTTTGGTTTTATAAATTTACGTTTTAACTTATTTATTAATCCAACAATACCAAAGGGTAAACATAGCGTTACGAAGATAAAAAGCAAACCCAAGAAAAACAACCAATATTCAGGAAAGGCTTGCGTAAAGAAGCTCTTTGCTCCGTTCACAGCCGCCGCTCCAATTATGGGCCCTACAATGGTGCCTCTCCCGCCGACCGCTACCCAAACCGCGATCTCTATTGAATTTGCTGGTGACATCTCACTAGGATTAATTATGCCGACTTGAGGAACATACAAAGCCCCAGCTATCCCACAAATAATGGCGGACAACGTCCAGATGAAAAGTTTGTAGCGAATCGGATCATAGCCACAGAACATCAAGCGTGATTCCGAATCTCGAACGGCGGTCAATATCCGCCCAAACTTCGACTTAATCAATATTCTGGAGAGAACCAACACAAATAATAAAAAGAAGGCACTGAGCCCGAACAACACCGCCCTCATGCTCGGATCAGTAATAGAGTATCCAAGAATTCGCTTGAAATCCGTGAATCCGTTATTGCCTCCAAAACCTGTTTCATTTCGGAAAAATAACAACATAAAAGCAAACGTGAGGGCTTGAGTAATAATTGAAAAATACACACCTTTAATTCGAGACCGGAACGCAAAATATCCAAAAATGAAAGCAAGAGTACCGGGCACCAACACAACTAGGAGTACTGCCCATAAAAAACTATCTGTGCCCATCCAGTGCAACGGATATTCTTTCCAATCCAGAAAAACCATAAAATCGGGTAAATTGCTCTGGTACTGACCATCACGACCGATTTGTCGCATTAGGTACATACCGAAGGAATAACCTCCTAACGCAAAAAATAAACCCTGGCCCAGAGATAATATGCCCGCATAACCCCAAATCAAATTCATAGCCACTGCAACAATGCAGTAACACATGATCTTGCCAATCAACGTCACCGTATAAGACGAGATATGAAAACTGCTTCCCTCCGGAGCGATCAAATATAGAGAAGGCACAACAATAAGCGTAAGCATTGCAAACGCTATCAAACCAAGCCAACCAAGCTTTGAGAATATCGGTTCAGTTTTCGGTTGATACTGCATTTAATCCTCCACAAAACGGCCTTTAAGGGCAAACAAGCCTTGGGGACGTTTTTGAATAACAGCGATGATAAACACGAGGATAATGATTTTAGTAAGGACAGCTCCTACGCCTGGCTCAATGAGCTTTGAGAATGCTCCGAGACCGAGGGCTGCATAAACGGTACCGGCCAACTGACCGACACCACCGAGCACTACCACCATAAATGAATCAATTATGTACGCTTGTCCAAGATCTGGGCCTACATTTCCAATTTGAGATAGAGCAACCCCCGCCAAACCTGCAATTCCAGACCCTAGTCCGAATGCGAGCATATCGACTTTCGCTGTATTTACACCAACACAAGCCGCCATACTTCTATTTTGAGTCACACTGCGGATAAATAAACCGAGTCTAGTTTGACTAATCAATAACCAAATTCCGATGAGTACCATCACGGCAAAAATAATAATTGCTATCCGATTAAATGGCATAACAACATTCCATACTTCCACTCCACCCGATAACCAATTTGGGTTTGAGACCTCAACGTTTTGTGCTCCGAAAATTTGTCGGACTGACTGAATAAGAAAAAGACTAATTCCCCAAGTAGCCAATAACGTTTCTAACGGCCGACCATACAACCAACGAATCACGGTACGTTCGAGTATCACACCGATGACGGCGGAGCAAAGAAATGCCATTGGTATAGCCGCTAAAACATAAAGATCAAAGTAATTCGGAAAATAGCTGACAAATAATTGTTGAGTAACGTATGTAGCGTATGCTCCTATCATCAACATCTCGCCATGAGCAAGATTGATAACACCTAATAGCCCATAAGTAATAGCTAGCCCCATAGCGGCAAGCAATAAAATGCTACCCAAAGATAATCCACTAAATAGACGACCAAAATAGTCAATAAATGTGAGCCTTCGATCGATCGCAGTAACGGCAGATTCGATTACAACGCGAATCTCGGCAGATTCCTCCTTATAAACACCCTCCTCATTTTTTTCTAACTTTGCCGCAAGGAGTTCTCGGACACGTCGCTCGCTGCTCGTTATTAAATAATTAACTGCTTCCATACGTTGTTGCGCATCAGCGGCATCTAATAAGATGACCGACTGACTTTCTTTTAGAATTCGTATGATTTCTTGGTCCGTTTCCTGGGACAGCGCTTTATTTAAAATGCTCAATAAAGACGGTAACAAATTATCTTGTAAAGACTTGGCCGAAGTTAGACGTGTCTCTCTGTCCTCGGACAATAACTGCAATACTCCAACTGCGCTTTCAAGCTGAGATCTCATCCGGTTATTTACAATAACCGTATCGTACATATCGGGCTGGGGATCTAGTAACTCTAATGTGATCGCGTCAATCACATCCCATTCCTCATTTTCTAAAACAATTTGTCCAGTCTCCGTAACCATCACTTCGCTATTTTGAAGCGCCTCCAATAGCCGTAGGGCATCTGCATCCCCTATTGCCGCTATCTCCTCAATGGCTTTTAATCGCTCCATCGCTGTTTCGGACGCTAAACCAGCAATATCCGCTCGATCGAGTGCCTTACCAACCATTGGAAAAACGAGCACAAAGCAACTCAAAATAAATAATAATGTGTTTCGTTTATTCTTAAACATACTCACGTCGAATTAACAACAGAAGGCCTGCGCTTGAATCAAGAACAGGCCTTCTGTGTGCTTAATTTGAGCTGGCATTTTCAATAGTTTCATACCAGCTCCAAGAGGAATGATTACAATCCCTGCTTACTCTCATTCCCAGCAATGAATGGACTCCATGGCTGCGCTCTGATTGGACCTTTAGTTCTCCAAACGACCTGAAACTGTCCATTTGGAAGGATCTCACCAATCATGACGGGCTTATGAAGATGGTGATTGGTTGCGTCCATCGTCAACGTAAAGCCTGATGGTGCCTTAAAAGTTTGACCGCCCATCGCGTCACGCACCGCATCCACATCAGCTGTTCCAGCCTGTTCAACTGCTTGAGCCCACATCTTAATTCCTACGTAGGTCGCCTCCATCGGATCATTAGTAACAACAGTGTCTAAATTAGGAACGCCGTTTTTCTTGGCCCAAACTTTATACATCTTAGTGAATGCTTTGTTCTGTTTACCTTTAACTGACATGAAGTAGTTCCAGGCAGCTAGATGGCCCAATAATGGTTTCGTGTCAATACCACGTAACTCTTCTTCACCTACAGAAAATGCCACGACTGGAACATCAGTTGCTTTCAGGCCTGCGTTGCCCAACTCCTTATAAAACGGGACATTAGAGTCACCATTAATAGTAGAAACTACAGCCGTTTTGCCACCAGCTGAGAATTTTTTAATATTAGCAACAATGGTCTGATAATCACTGTGACCAAAAGGGGTATAAACCTCCTCGATATCTGATTCTTTGACACCTTTAGAAATCAAGAAAGCTCGAAGAATTTTATTGGTTGTCCTTGGGTAAACGTAATCAGTCCCCAAAAGGTACCAACGCTTAGCCGCACCACCTTCTTCGCTCATCAAATACTCAACTGCAGGAATAGCTTGTTGATTAGGTGCTGCCCCCGTGTAAAACACATTTTGTGAGAGCTCTTCACCCTCATATTGAACGGGGTAGAAAAGTAAGGCATTGTTT
>QXZO01000202.1 GCA_009886305.1 Betaproteobacteria bacterium | reverse complement strand
CCCGATGGCCTCGATGAAGCAATTCTCCGTTGCTTAAAACATGACGGTCCCTATTTTTTAGAAGTAGCCGTGGAAAAACAAGAAAATTGTTTTCCGATGATGCCTGCTGGAGTGCCCCACAACCAAATTCTCCTGAGGGAAGGAGAGTTCTATCAGGACGATACAACGTAAAGAAAATTGGGGGCACGCGCTCGGTGACATGGTTTACCCAACCATCAATCCATCCTGACAATAAATCCCAAAAGGATAAGTCTATGAAATTAGTAACTCTTGAAGATAAGTACGTAGCGACCACTGGACGAGTTTATCTGAACGGTATACAAGCTTTGGTGCGCTTGATGTTGGTGCAGCAACAACGTGATGCCGCACAGGGCCTAAAAACCGGCGGATTCGTATCAGGATATCGAGGATCGCCGCTGGGAGGTCTAGATGATGCTCTTTGGAAAGCAACTCCCTATCTCGATGCGCACGGGGTCAAATTTGTACCGGGCGTCAATGAAGAGTTGGCGGCCACAGCAGTTTGGGGAACACAGCAAGTTCATCTCACAGGTCAAACAGACTACGACGGAATATTTGGTCTATGGTATGGCAAAGGTCCCGGCGTAGACCGCTGTGGAGACGTTTTCAAACATATGAATTATCACGGCACCTCGAAACACGGTGGGGTCCTTTTAGTCGCTGGAGATGATCATGGCGCATATTCATCGACTCTACCTCATCAAAGTGATCATCTTTTTTCAGCATCGATGATTCCAGTGCTATACCCAAGCAATGTTGAGGAGTACTTAACATTAGGACTGCACGGCTTCGCCATGTCTCGTTTCTCTGGTTGCGCAGTCGGGTTTAAGGCGCTTGCAGATACCGTAGAATCATCTGCATCTATCGATGCGAATGTACATCGCCAAAAGATCATTGTTCCAGAAGATTTTAGCGTTCCGGAGGGGGGGCTTAACTGCCGTCTTTCGAGTGAAACGTTAGGCATACAAGCCCGTAATCAAGAAGCGTTGATGCAAGATTATAAAATCTATGCAGCTCTTGCCTACTCCCGAGCTAATCAACTTAATCATGTCACCATTGATTCACCGAATGCCAAGATTGGAATCGTTGCCTCCGGGAAATCCTATATGGATGTTCTTGAGGCATTAGATGAGTTAGGGATATCCGAATCAGAGGTCGCGAACGTCGGGATAAGACTTTTTAAAGTCACGATGCCTTGGCCGCTCGAGCCAGATGGAATACGAGAGTTCTCCCGCGGACTAGAGGAAATTTTGGTAGTGGAAGAAAAACGACAAATGGTCGAATATCAACTCAAAGAGCAGCTCTATAATTGGGACCCGAGTGTTCGTCCAAAAATCATTGGGAAATTTGATGACAAAGGTGAATGGGTCCATAACCGAGGTGAGTGGCTGCTACCCGCGAAAGCGGACTTCTCGGTAGCTCAAATCGCGCGGGTAATTGCTAAACGAGTCAATCGATTCCATAAGAGTGACAAATTAACTGCAAGGCTTGGATTCCTAGACTCGAAAGATGCCGCTCTTAAGCGAGCAAAAAACACTCCAAACCGGCCTGCTTGGTACTGCTCCGGTTGTCCACATAACACTTCGACAAAGGTCCCCAAGGGCAGCCTTGCATTGGCCGGTATCGGGTGTCACGTAATGGCTACGGCTATTTACCCCGAGCATAACAAAACCATGTCGCAAATGGGTGGGGAAGGCGTTACGTGGATTGGTCAAGCGGCATTCTCAAAACGAAAACATGTTTTTGCTAATTTAGGAGACGGGACCTATTTTCACTCAGGCTCCCTGGCAATACGCGCTGCTCTAGCCGCAGGCATCAATATTACTTACAAAATACTTTATAACGATGCTGTTGCTATGACCGGAGGCCAACCAATCGATGGCACGCTTACCGTCCCAATGATCGCAAATCAACTTTATAGCGAAGGCATAAAAGAAATCGTTGTAGTTACTGAAGAACCGAATCAATATCAAAACAAAAATGTCCTGAATATTGAAGCTGACATCGTTCACAGGGACCTGTTGGGAGTCACACAAGAGAGGCTTAGAAACGTCAAGGGTGTTTCAGTTCTAATTTTTGACCAAACGTGTGCTGCCGAAAAAAGACGACGGCGTAAAACTGGAGAACTTCCAAAACTCAATAAACGCTTATTCATTAACACCGATGTGTGTGAAGGTTGTGGTGACTGCGGGATACAATCAAACTGCACGTCCATACTTCCTAGTGACACGAAACTGGGAAGAAAAAGAGAAATCGACCAATCATCTTGCAACCAGGATTACTCTTGCGTTAAAGGTTTTTGCCCGAGCTTTGTAACCATCGAAGGCGGCACACCTAAGAAACATAAACTCAAAGTAAGAAATTATGCTGACAGGCCAAACCTTCCAACTCCAAACATACCGAGGCTGTACGATGATCCATTCAATATTTTTATTACAGGAATCGGAGGAACGGGCGTTATAACCGTAGGGGCACTTCTTGGGATGGCAGCCCACCTCGAGGAAAAGAGAGTTTCAGTGCTTGACATGACTGGTATGTCCCAAAAGAATGGGGCTGTAACATCTCACGTTCGAATTACACAAAAAAACCGAGCGATTCGTGCGCAACGAATTGCGACAGGAGAAGCTGATTTATTATTTGGTTGCGACATGCTAACCGCAGGAGGTCAAGACGCCATATCAAAAACGCGTACTGGCAGAACAACAGCAATCATAAATACCCATGACCAACCAACCGGTGCTTTTACACAAGATAGAGATTGGTCCTTCCCTGATGTACAACTAAAAAAACTGATCAACGAATCCGTAGAAAACCAAGCAACCTTTATCAATGCAACACAAATTGCAACGCGATTACTAGGCGATTCAATTGCGACGAATCTTTTTATGTTGGGCATAGCTTTCCAAAAAGGAAACATTCCCCTGAAAGAGGCCTCAATTATAAAAGCTATTGAGCTTAACGGCGTAGCCATAGATGCAAATAAGGAGGCTTTTCAATGGGGTCGTTACATGGTGATCGACGAAGCATTCGTACTTAGGATTGCCATACCTAAACGCACCAAAAAAAAAGGAGGATTTGAGCTCCTTAACGATGTGCTCAGCGACCGAATGCGCCGCCTAACTCAATATCAAAATAGAGAGTATGCGAACCGATATAAAGCACACATTACACGGACGCAAGAGCAAATCAACTCAATAACGAAAGATCAGTCCCTATGTGTACTTTACGCTAAGAATTTATTCCACCTGATGGCCTATAAGGATGAATATGAGGTTGCCCGAATGTACGCTGACCCAGCCTTCATGGAAAGTCTTAACAATTCATTCGATGGAAAATTCAAGGTTCGTTTTAACCTAGCCCCCCCCTTAATCTCAAAACGAGATGAAAAAGGTCATTTGGTTAAATCTGCTTATGGCAGCTGGATGATATACGCGTTCCGCTTGATAGCGAAGCTAAAGATCTTTCGTGGAACGGCTTTTGATTTATTTGGAAAAACTGAAGAAAGAAAAAAAGAAAGGCGACTCATAACAGATTATGTTTTAGCGGTTGAAGAAAGTCTTACCAACCCAAAGCCTTTCAGCAAGAGTGCTATACGAGACCTCATTGGGTTACCATCAGAGGTGCGAGGCTTCGGTCATGTAAAATTGGTGGCTATTGAGCATTTTTATGCTCGTCTAAATCAAATTCGTAACAGCTGTAACGAAGGAAATTAACAGTGAAAATATTAAAACATGACGAGGCAAGTAATTTAATTATGGCAGAGCAATGTATTTGAGAAGATAAGTAATAGACAAACACTCTGCAAAGCTCTATGTTTTTTATTTGGAGTACCAAAAACTGATGACAAATTTAAAAGATAATCCGCTTATTGATCCCGCAAGCGTCGAAAAAAAAGTACGGTTTGTAACGGCCGCCAGTCTATTTGACGGGCATGACGCGTCCATCAATATCATGAGAAGGATGCTTCAAGGCAGTGGTACCGAGGTCATCCATCTGGGACATAACCGATCTGTTGACGAGATTGTTACTGCCGCCATACAAGAAGATGCCCAAGGTATTGCAGTTAGCTCTTACCAGGGCGGACACATTGAATATTTCAAGTATATGATTGATCTTCTCCGTGATAGAGGGGCTGGTCACATTAAAGTGTTCGGGGGCGGTGGTGGCGTCATTGTCTCATCTGAAATTGATGAATTACATAAATACGGTATGGCTAAAATTTATTCCCCTGAAGACGGAGCGACCATGGGTCTACAGGGAATGATAGACGATATGATTCAGAGGGCACGGAAAGCAATCACCCCTGCTGTAACGGGATCGATTGATGCGTTATCAACATCGAATCACGGTGAAGTTGCAAAAGTTATATCTGGTATTGAAAACAAATCTATAGACGACACTCTGTATCAAAACATCTTAAGCCATGCAAATAGCCTTTCAAACAAAATCCCCGTTTTAGGTATAACCGGAACGGGTGGGGCCGGAAAATCTTCTCTAACAGATGAACTAATCCGGCGCTTTAGACTCGATGAAAACGATCAATTAAATATAGCTGTGATCGCAGTCGATCCATCCAGACGTAAAACTGGTGGGGCTTTATTAGGGGACCGAATTCGAATGAATGCCCTCGACAGCGTTAAAGTTTATATGCGCTCGCTTGCAACTAGAAGCGGCGGCAGCGAGGTTGCAGATTGCTTACCAGGCGCAATTGCTGCGTGCAAGTGTGCTGAGTTTGATTTAATTATCATTGAGACTTCAGGAATCGGCCAAGGTGACGCTGCGATTGTGCCGTTTGTAGATGTCTCTCTATACGTTATGACTCCTGAATATGGCGCGGCAAGTCAGCTTGAAAAAATAGATATGCTAGATTTCGCGGATCTTATCGCGATTAACAAATTCGATCGAAGAGGAGCGGAGGATGCTCTTCGAGATGTTGCAAAGCAATACCAAAGAAACCAACAAAAATTCAATGAAAGTCCTGTGTCAATGCCCGTTTATGGCACTACAGCATCTCGATTCAACGATAGCGGCGTAACTGCCCTCTACCATGCCGTAGCTAATGCATTGATCA
>QXZO01000201.1:1849-6670 GCA_009886305.1 Betaproteobacteria bacterium | reverse complement strand
TGTTGCAGTTATCAAACGTAAAAAACGTCGATTTAACCGTTGATTCTTATTTTGAAATGATTCGTTCGAAAACAGCCCGATTATTTGAGGCAGCAGCGATGCTTGGAGGTATCGTGGCTGGAGGTGAGAAGGGAGTGATTACAAATTTTGGAAAATATGGAGCGCACATAGGAACTGCGTTTCAAATTGTTGACGACGTACTTGATTATGATGGCGCTGAAGACCAAATAGGGAAAAAATTAGGCGACGATTTAGCCGAGGGTAAGATAACATTACCCATGATTCATGCGTTGGAGCATGGCTCTATTGAAGATGTCGCCAAGATACGCGCTGCCATTTTTGCAGACGGCGCCGCTGATTTGGGTTCTGTCGTACATATTTTTCGGAGGCTAGACTCGCTTGAGTATGCTCGCCGATTGGCCAAATCAGAGATTACTGCAGCGGAAGAAGTTATATCCGGGTTACCTCAGTCAGTTTACAAGGATTGTATGATGGATTTGGCCGCTGCCTCTTTATCTAGAATCAAGTAGGTCTGGTCGTTATTATTTAATATGTTGTGAATTGTTCGTTTTCTATTATTATGCCGCGGGAATTATATGCTGACTGAGCGTAAATTAATGAATAATATATGTTTTTTATTCGATAGGTTTTGGATAGGTAAACGCGCTATGGTTTCGATTGGGTTGAATGGAGAGGCTTGTGCTTAAGTACCTTTTATTGTTTGTGGTGATTGTTTTGGCTTACGCATTTATTAAAACCAAAGCACGAAAGCTAGATAAAACGTCGTCAAATGAGAACTACTCAACTCCGGCAGTAGAGGATATGGCGCGTTGTGCGCATTGCGGGGTACATTTTCCTCTAAATGAGGGCGTTCGTTCCGGAGGGCTAGTTTTTTGTTCGAATGAGCATCGTAAGAAAAAGGATAAGTAATTTTTATGGCTGACACACATTTTCGAATAGAAAATGGTTATTTATGTGATGTGGAATATTGCCCCTCGCCGAACTTCGATGAGCGTCCGTTAAATGCCACTCCTCGCCTTATTGTTATTCATTCTATAAGCCTGCCGCCTGGCGAGTTTGGGGGCTCAGATGTCCGTCGGTTATTTGCAAACGAGCTTGATTTCGATGAGCATCCATTCTATTCAGAAATTAGAGGGCTTAAAGTGTCGTCTCACTTTTTTTTAGACAGACGTGGCAAGATCACCCAATTTGTCTCTTGCCTCAAAAGGGCTTGGCACGCTGGGGCTTCACAATGGAGAGGTGAGCCAAATTGCAATGACTACTCGATAGGAATTGAGTTAGAAGGCACTGATGTGGGTGATTTTGATGCTAGTCAATATGGGAGTTTGAAGACGCTTTGCGCCGCTCTGGCTGACTGCTACCCGATTGAAGCCGCATTAGGGCATTCGCATATTGCTGTTCCTAAGGGGCGCAAAAAAGACCCAGGCGCTCATTTTAAATGGGCTGAACTGTCAGTCTTGCGTGGGATTGAGACACCTCTTTAGTATTAATCCTTGGGTTTAATTTGATCTTCTCGGCGTAAGGGCTTGTTATGAGCTGGTGCAATGCGTACGACAGAGAATTTTTTGACATAAGAGTGTCAAGAACTAAATAGAAATTAATATAAGAAACGCTTGACACAGATCTTCCCACCACTAGAATTGGTATTAATGTCCATTGGATTACACAACATCTTGTGTATCACTTGTGTATAACTTGTGGGCGCTTTTAATAATTTTTCTCAGTATTAGGGGTTTAAGCAAGTCGGAATCTTAAAATGTTATGCACAGAGATGATCGGAAATTAAAGCCCTTGGGGATATGAGAAGTGCGGAAGCGCGAAAAAGACAAAAAAGACAAAGGGATTAAGACGTGAGGAGACTAAATGCAATTAACGGCTAATGTGAGTGAAGCGACTGGTTTGAGCGTAGAGAACGTGCGCGAGATTCAAGAGGAGACTGGACGAATTGATAGCGCGATGATGAAGGTCGTGCGCCGTAATGGTTCGGTTGTTGGGTTTGAGCCCTCGAAGATCTCAATAGCGATGACTAAGGCGTTTCTTGCTGTGAGTGGAGGTCAGGGTGCTGCTTCGGCCCGAGTGCGAGAGCTCGTATCCCAATTGACGCAAAATGTGGCCGCAGCATTAAAGAGAAGGAATCCGACAGGTGGAACGGTACATATAGAAGATATTCAAGACCAGGTTGAGCTCGCCCTAATGAGGCATGGAGAGCAAGAAGTTGCACGTTCTTATGTGTTGTATCGAGAGCAAAGAAATCAGGAAAGAGCTCGCGCTAAAAAAGAAGCTGATATCAATCAAAATGAAACACCACCAGAATTAACGATGTTGGTGGACGGCGTATCGAAGCCGCTAGATATTAATAATTTGAAGAGACTGATAGATGATTCTTGTTCAGGGTTAGATGGGGCAGTTAGTGCTGAGAACGTTTTGAGCCTGACAGTGCGCGATCTATACGACGGAGTGCCTTTTGATGAGGTCAATAAGTGTTTGATCCTGTCTGCAAGATCGCTAATTGAAAAAGACCCAGCCTATAGTTTCGTGACGGCGCGACTCCTTCTTAACGATCTTCGGCGAGAAGCGCTAGGAGAAGAACTTACAAAAGGGGAAATGGTCGATAGGTATCCCACTTATTTCCCGGAATTTATCAAAAAAGGAGTGGACGCAGAGCTTCTAGATGAGCGAATGCTGCAATTTGACATGGTAGCTTTAGGCGCAGCTTTAAAACCCGAGCGAGATGAGCAGTTTGGTTATTTGGGACTTCAAACACTTTACGATAGATATTTCTTGCACATTGAGGATCGTCGTATTGAGCTGCCGCAAGCATTTTTTATGAGAGTTGCGATGGGACTCTCTTTGGGAGAAGTTGAGCGCGAAGCAAGAGCAATAGAGTTCTACAACATACTGTCGTCTTTTGATTTTATGAGCTCAACTCCTACGCTTTTCAATTCAGGAACGACTCGACCTCAATTGTCTAGTTGTTATTTGACTACGGTCGATGATGACTTAGATGGTATTTATGAGGCGATTAAAGAAAATGCGTTGTTGTCTAAATATGCTGGAGGGTTAGGAAACGACTGGACCCCTGTTCGATCGATGGGGTCGCACATTAAGGGCACAAACGGAAAATCTCAAGGCGTAGTT
Organism: Betaproteobacteria bacterium; assembly: GCA_009886305.1. GTDB lineage: Bacteria > Pseudomonadota > Gammaproteobacteria > Burkholderiales > Eutrophovitaceae > Eutrophovita. Next base: position 3,511 of record QXZO01000201.1, on the reverse strand, counting down.
CCTTTTTTAAAAGTTGTTAACGATACAGCTGTCGCGGTAAATCAAGGCGGTAAGCGAAAAGGGGCGGTATGCGCTTATTTAGAAACTTGGCATATGGATATTGAGGAGTTTCTAGAACTAAGAAAAAATACGGGTGACGATCGCCGCAGAACTCATGATATGAATACCGCTAACTGGATTCCAGACTTGTTTATGAAGCGAGTAATTCAAAATGAACAATGGACTTTGTTTACGCCATCGGAGGTTCCAGATCTGCATGATCTCTATGGGGAGGCTTTTGAGCAAGCCTATACAAAGTACGAACAAATGGCGGCTGCAGGCGAAATCAAGCTATTCAAGCAAGTTCCTGCAGTGCAGGTATGGAGAAAAATGCTCTCGATGTTATTTGAAACGGGACACCCATGGATTACCTTCAAAGACCCTTGTAACATTCGTTCGCCGCAGCATCATATAGGCGCAGTACATAGCTCAAATTTGTGTACGGAAATTACACTAAACACTTCCGAGAGTGAAATCGCAGTTTGCAACCTAGGATCGGTTAATCTTGTTGCGCATCTAAAGGATGGAAAGTTAGACCACGAAAAATTAAAACGAACTGTCTCTACTGCTATGCGGATGTTGGACAACGTTGTAGACATCAATTTTTATGCTGTAGGGAAGGCGAGAAACTCGAATTTAAAACATCGCCCAGTTGGAATGGGAATGATGGGTTTTCAGGATTGTTTGCACAAAATGAATATTCCTTACGGGTCAGACGAGGCGGTGGCATTTGCTGACTCGTCCACCGAGGCAGTCTGCTATTACGCTTATTGGTCTTCGACGAATTTAGCGGAGGAGCGTGGTAGATACTCAACCTTTGATGGTTCGCTTTGGTCGAAAGGAATTCTCCCGATCGATTCAATTGAGCTTTTGGAAAAAGAAAGAGGCGGATATCTCGAGGTTGATAGAGGTGCAACCCTAGATTGGGGTCAATTGCGTGATCGTATTAAGTCGGTAGGCATGCGAAATTCAAATTGTGTGGCAATTGCACCAACAGCAACAATTGCTAACATCATAGGGGTGTCGGCATCTATCGAACCCACGTATCAAAATTTATACGTCAAGTCGAATCTTTCCGGTGAGTTTACGGTTACTAACAGCTATTTGGTTGAAGACTTGAAGAAATATGGTCTGTGGGATGACGTGATGATCTCCGATCTCAAATATTTTGATGGGTCGCTCTCAAAAATAGACCGTATTCCGAACGAGCTGAGATCAGTTTACGCGACAGCCTTTGAAATGGATCCAGTATGGTTGGTTGAGTGCGCATCTAGGCGGCAGAAATGGATTGACCAGGCGCAATCATTAAACATCTACATGGCCGGAGCATCAGGTAAGAAACTGGATGATATCTATAAGCTGGCTTGGCATAGAGGACTCAAGACAACTTATTACCTGAGAACAATGGGGGCGACTTCTGCAGAAAAATCTACCGTAGCTGCTGGGCAACTTAATGCGGTCTCCTCTAACGTGGAAACTGCAGAACCACAATTCTGCGGTATCGACGATCCTGAATGTGAGGCTTGTCAATGAGATTATTGAAAAAAATTCAGTCTGCAGCTAGAAGACGAGCGAATTTTTTTGTGGGAAGGAACTCTAACGCGACAGATGATCAAATCAACA
>QXZO01000201.1:0-1839 GCA_009886305.1 Betaproteobacteria bacterium | reverse complement strand
TCAACACAGTTGATTCAAAAGTTGTCGCTACTAAAAAGAAAAAATAGGCAATCTTTTCTTTTTGACAGTAAAAAATGGACGCCGCATCATAACGGCATTATTTAATAAAAGTTTTGTATTGATAAGGAAATAGTATGCTCCAGTTTGAAGATCCATCACCAGTTAATACCAATACGCTTGGTAATGTGCCGGACAAACTTGATCCGGTAGCAAGTGCGACTAGCACAAGAGTAAGAGTTGAGGATAAGCGAGTAATTAATGGTACAGCTGATGTAAATCAGCTTGTTCCTTTTAAATATAATTGGGCTTGGGATAAGTATTTGGCGGGATGTGCGAATCATTGGATGCCGCAAGAGATCAATATGACTCGAGATATTGCCACTTGGAAGGACCCCGCAGGCCTCACTGATGACGAACGACTCATAGTAAAACGGAATCTAGGGTTTTTTGTTACAGCCGACTCCTTGGCTGCTAATAATATTGTGCTCGGAACATATCGACATATAACTGCACCTGAGTGCCGTCAATATTTATTACGACAAGCGTTTGAAGAGGCAATTCATACGCATGCTTATCAGTACGTCGTAGAAAGTTTGGGTCTTGATGAAAGTGAAATATTTAATGCCTATAACGAAATAAAGAGCATTCGTGACAAGGATCAATTTCTCATACCATTCATTGAAGTGCTATCCGATCCAAATTTTAAAACAGGGACGCCAGAAGCAGACAGAGACTTTTTGAGAAGCTTAATTGTATTCGCATGCATTATGGAAGGTTTATTCTTCTATGTCGGATTCGTACAAATACTAGCGTTGGGTAGACAAAATAAGATGATGGGTGCTGCAGAGCAATATCAATACATTCTTCGTGATGAATCGATGCACTGTAATTTTGGTATCGATATGATCAACCAAATTAAGCAAGAGAATCCTCATTTATGGACTGAAGATTTTAAAAAGGACATTCAGGGCCTCATGAAAAAAGGTGTGGAGCTTGAGTACCGATATGCGGAGGATACGATGCCAAGAGGTGTACTCGGATTGAATGCTCCAATGTTTAAAGAATACTTACGTTACGTCGCGAACAGACGTTGCCAACAAATTGGTATAGACATGCTTTATGAAAACGCAAACAACCCGTTCCCATGGATGTCTGAAATGATCGATCTAAAAAAAGAGAAAAACTTTTTTGAAACTCGAGTTACAGAATATCAAACAGGCGGCGCTTTAAGTTGGGATTAAATAAAATTACAATATAAAATCACAGTTGTAAAAAAAACACATTTGTAAATAAAAGTATGAAAAAAGTTTGCGAGAAAGTCATTTAACGATAATAATCTCGCCACAAAGTAATTTAGTAGTACTAAGCGTCGAATCCTGAATGACGCAAAACGGAGCTGAATGACTAGACCTACGTTTTCTCGTATTCTGAGAAAAAGACGTACTCACCTAACGGTGGGCCAGTAAGCGAGAGTTGTATTAAATTATGACTTTTTGCCTACTGAAAATCGGGGATGTTTTATACCCCTCATCGGTGAGTGACGATCTTCTTTCGGCCACTCAAGGGCCTTCTATCCTTACAAATAAAAAAAAGCGCATGAACTTAAATATTAGTTCATGTGCTTTTTTGTTACGAACTGACCAATGTGCGCAGGTATTAGCGTGTACTTCATCAGTAGCGGCATATCAATGATCAGAGATATAGGTGTGCTGAGTTTTCCAACCTAAGAAGGAGGTAATTGAAATGGCAGTTAAAAAGAAACCTGCAGTTAAGAAAAAAGCAGTAGCTAAGAAAAAGCCAGTAGCTAAAAAAGCAGTAGCTAAGAAAAAGCCAGTAGCT
>QXZO01000200.1 GCA_009886305.1 Betaproteobacteria bacterium | reverse complement strand
GGACTACTCATAACCATCGCTGGTGCTTACCTGCTACGAGCTGAACTAAATCTATTTTTTAAAAAACAACGTGGAGAAGCTATTGCCTGGTCAGTTGGAATGGTAGGAATTGTAGTTGCAATTTGCTACTTATCAATCAAGTACCCTTTCCGGATAGATATGACTGAAGGAGATTTGTACTCGCTATCTGCAGAAACCATTGACATGCTGGAGAGTCTGGAAACGCCCGTCCATATCAGCTTTTTTCATGATCCTATGATGCGGGATACTGTCGAGTTCTATCAAGAAATTGCTTCAAAGTCAGACCAAGTCACAGTTGAGTTCCATGATCCAATGCTTAACCCATCCATTGCACGGATGAAAAACATTGAGTTTGCAGGTACGGCATTATTGGAGAGCGAGGGTCGTCAATTACAAGTCAATACGCCCCATGAGAGTGATATCGCAAACGGTATTTTGAAGATTTCCAGAGGAATCCAACAAACTATTTGCTTCTTGGATGGACATGGTGAGCCTGATCCTTTTAGTTTAGAGCAGCATGATCACATAGAGGGGGACAGTGGTCACGATCACGGGCTGGGTACACAATACGTTCTTCATGAGCGGCACGGTATGGCAAAGTTACGTAACAGCCTCGAATCGATGAACTACGTCGTTAGTAAAGTCACTTTGGCACAAGGAAGAGGCGCCGAGGAAGATTGTGCTGTATTTATAGTCGCCGGCCCTCAAACTGCTCTTATGCAATCTGAGATCCAATGGATCGATCAATATATAAAGGATGGAAACAATGTCCTATTTATGCTTGACCCGTTTGTAACCACTGGCCTTGAGCCCATCATTGAACAATTGGGGGTCATCCTAAATGATAATTTGGTTCTTGATGAAGAGAGCCACTTCTGGGCTGATATATCATCACCAGCTGTCACGAAATATAATTTGCACTCCATCACAGACAACTTAACGCTTACATTTTTTCCGGGTGCCCGATCACTGTCTCCTACAAAAGAGCCGGTAGCTAATACAAAAGTTCGTCCACTGATCAATACGTCTCGTGAAAGTTATGGAGAAACAGATATAACCAAGCCGGGGTACAAAGAAGGAGTGGATCCAAAGGGACCTCTTACGTTAATGGTTATCGTGAATCGTAACCCTTACTATGGAAAAAATGCAGAAACTGCAATCAAGGAGTTACAAGAAGGCAAAACCGATAGGAGTACTGCAGACACAACATCAGCGGATTCCACGGCAATCCCCTCTAGGATTGCAATCATCGGAGATTCAGATTTTGCGACTAACTCGTTTTTCCATGTCATGGGCAATGGGAAACTTCTATTAAGTACTATCAACTATTTGGCTGCCCAAGAAAACCTAATTGGATTAGAACCAAAATCGCTTGATATCGCCAGAGTGAATTTGACCAATACACAAATGAAGGGAACATTCGTCTTATCAATCATTCTTATTCCTGCTCTGATGGCCATTATCGGTATCGCAGTATGGTGGAGAAGACGATAATGCGTTCTAACTCGACTCTCAAAATCGTCTGGGTCATATTGTTTTGGCTAATCGCGTTCATCGTTTTCATCAACTTAAACCAAAGTGGTGATAATGCTGCTGGGAGCCATGCAGGGCATGGTGACCACAAAAATATATTTGAGAGTGGCGCTTTACTTCCGGTTGGTCTGTCTGAAATTTATTCTGTGGAACTTGTCTATCAGGGGGATTTGTATCTACTGGAAAAAGATGATTCTGGACACTGGTTTTATCATGCCCATGGGACCACAAACGGAGTATTAGCGTCCCATGAACACGTAGCAACACCAGATGAAAATGAAACCATCGCAGTGTCATTAATGGGATTAGAAAATGCCCGAGTCGAGAGACGTCTTAAAACCAGAGAAAAAGATGAATATGGTGTTACAAAACCCTCTCTCATCTCACTTCTATACGGTTGGGATAAGTCGCGACCCGTTAGCCAATTCGCATTTGGTGACCTTGCCACAGATCGCCTCAGTCGATATATTCACCTTGTTGGATCAGATCAAGTTGCGATGATTGCTGATTACCAATATACCAACCTGATTGAACTAGTAGAGAAAATACAAACAATCAATCGAGAAGCTAATCAAGAAATATCTAAAACGCAGGCAGACCAATAACGATAAATGACGATTGGTGTAAACTAAGCATACTATAAAGTTTTCATTTAGCGATTTTCCAAAAAAAACAGAAATGAACGAGCTAAACGGCAAACGCATTCTCCTCGGTGTCACAGGAGGTATCGCAGCATACAAGGCTGCAGAACTCGTCCGATTATTGACCAAAGAAGGTGCAGACGTTCGCGCAGTCATGACGAATTCTGGAGCAGAATTCATCTCTCCTCTGACCCTACAAGCTTTGAGTGGAAATCCTGTACACACATCGATGTGGGATCAATCCATTCCAAATGGTATGCCCCATATCGAACTATCTAGAGATTGCGACCTAGTACTAGTTGCACCAGCGACCGCCGACTTTATGGCAAAGTTAGCTGCAGGGCGTGCAGATGACCTTTTGAGCACTTTATGTCTCGCTAGAGACTGCCCCCTTATTCTCGCGCCTGCGATGAATAAACAAATGTGGGAAAACTCTTCTACACAAAGAAACTTGGACACCTTACTGCAAGACGGTATACATTTCGTGGGTCCTGATAGCGGGATACAGGCGTGTGGTGAGCAAGGTGCAGGCCGAATGAGTGAACCAGGGCATATTGCGAGTGAGATCATCTCATGGCTCCAACCAAAGCTCCTACAGGATAGAAATGTAGTAGTGACCGCTGGGCCTACTTATGAAGCCATTGACGCTGTACGTGGCATAACAAACGCGAGTTCAGGGAAAATGGGGTATGCCGTTGCTCAAGCTGCCCGTGATGCAGGCGCTAACGTCACACTCATTTCAGGTAAAACAAGCCTTACGCCACCATCTCAAGCACGCTTCATCTCGATTATTTCGGCTAAAGACATGCTCGAGGCAGTACTTAATGAAGTTGACCATGCCGATATTTTTATTTCAGTTGCCGCCGTTGCAGATTTTAGCGTTAGAAATCCAAGTGAGCATAAAATAAAAAAATCTCAACAAAAACTTAGTATTGAGTTTGACGAAACACCAGATATTCTAAAAACTGTAGCCGGTCGAAAAAATCGTCCTTTCTGCGTTGGTTTTGCCGCAGAGAGTCAAGAGGTCGAGGAGTATGCTACGCAGAAGAGAATGGAAAAAGGTATTCCTCTTATTGTAGCTAACCTCGTTACCGAAGCCCTCAACAGTGATACGAACTCCCTTATCCTAATTGACGATGATGGATCCAAAACACTTCCACCTAGCTCCAAATTAGAACAAGCCCGGCTACTCATGACACATATTAGCCATCTTATAAATAAACAGTAGAGCCAATTAGTAAAGACCAATGAGCCAACTAGACATAAAAATTATAGATTCGAGAATCAAAGAACAACTACCGAAATATTCAACACCCGGTTCTGCAGGACTTGATTTAAGGGCATGCATCACAGCTGAAAAAATAATTGAACCGGGCCAAACAATATTGGTGCCAACGGGCTTTGCCATTAATATCGATGATCCAAAATATGCAGCCGTAATTCTTCCCCGCTCGGGACTTGGGCACAAGCATGGAATAGTACTAGGAAATCTAATCGGCCTTATAGACTCGGATTATCAGGGTCAAATTATGGTATCTGTTTGGAATAGAGGCTCGGAATCGTTTAATATCGCACCAATGGATCGGATTGCACAATTGGTCGTGATTCCTATAGTGCAAGTTAAATTCAACTTGGTAGATGATTTTGATCAAACAACACGGGGCTCAGGGGGATTTGGAAGTACTGGGCAACAATAAAAAAACCGGCCTTAGCCGGTTTTTTTACCTTTAACTCCATGCTTACTCAGGAAAAACCATAACCTCTTCTTTGATGTATGGGTCCTTAATTTCACCAGATGCAATACGCCTAGTCTCCTCCGATCGCATGTAAGCAACGATCGATAGGATATCCATCCCAGAAATCGTCGTTCCAAATGCACCCATGGCACCGCCAAGACTTTTATTTGTAATACCAACTGAAATCGTCGTCAATATCGCCATATTACTATTTGCAGAATAAGCAAATTTCCCACACGTCAAGCAAGGCCCTTTGCCACCTTTACCTGCTCCACCGTGACAAAAAGAACATCTTCGGTCATACCACTGTTTACCATTTTGCACCAAGCAGTCTTTCTCGATTTCCAATGCCAAATCCGCATCACTGCTCTGGTGCATCGTCCCGGAATATGCTTGATCAATGCACTCCTGAGTGAGTGTTTGATCCGCTAAGGTGGATTCTTGAGCATAAACAGTACCTACACTCACATTTGCTAAAAATCCGACACCAACAACAACAGCTAATGTGCTGAAACGTCGAAGTATTGATAAAAATGAAATACTTTCCATTACTGATTGCCTCCCCGCTGAAATTATTTACTACAGATGTTCTTAGTCTTCCAACGGAGGAAAATATGGAACATCGTACTTCTCTACTATTCTTGCTATTGTACCGTTTTCGGTTAATGTCTCAATACCCTTGTTAATAAAATCTAGAAGAGTTTTATCCTGCTTTCGGACAACAAATTTAAGATCCCACAGTTGTTGGCCCAAACCATCACCGACGAATTCTTCGCCCACTGCGTCATATAATTGAGCAGCACTATAGTTGTTGGACAACTCAAAGTTAGCCTCTGGATGGCGCTGTTTTGCTTGCGACGGTGCATGTGAGAACACGATGGCCACATTCGTTTCACCCCGAACCATATCTCGCATCACTCGGGCATTATCCGCTTGTAACGCACGCTTAATCCCACGATCATGCAACCATGCATCCATTGGCGTAGACATTTGAACCCCGATCGGAATACCTCCATCAATAATTTCCTTGATGGTCATATCTGATGCTTCATTTTGGGTAACCATCACGTAGCCTACAGCCATATAAGCCTCAGTGAACTTCAACTGGCCCATTAATACGTCATCTTCGCCATTATCCCCAACCCCAGCAAATAAATGACATCGGCCTTTTATGATCGAATTACGGAGCGCTCGTGACATACCGCCTCGGGTACCCGTATCGGCCCAGGACATCTCAAGCTCAAAACCACCCAGCTTCCCGAGCTCACTCATAATTTCCACATCGAACCCTGGTGGAGTGACATTTTTAACTGAATAAGGGTAAGAGTAAGGGTCTGCGCAAACCGTCATCTTACCTCGCTCTTGAATTTTGTCGAAAGTACTCTGTACCTCATTCGCTGAGCCGATCAGCGGCAGCGAACCAAACGCCATAAAAATTAAAACTTTCAACCATTTATGATTTAACAATGCTATCTCCCGGAAACTGTGATTGACCTAAGAAAGATCTGTTTACGTCTCCTTAGTTCAGACTATTTTTAGTAATGAACACTTACGGACTTTTATCTCCGTTTGATTACAGATAATTCTGTGATCATCTATTTTTACAACTCTTGTTATAAAAACAAGGGAGGGCTAGAAAGCCCTCCCTCATTTAGTTCTTACAACTACTTCTCAGCAGCGTCTAATCAGTCAATATTAGTTAACTGAAAAGACCATTAAGCCACCACCTTTGGTGTGTGTCTTAAGGAAGTTTGCGTAGTAGAGAGGCCAGATACCACCACCACCAGCACCGTATACGATAGCAACGTACTGCTTGCCATCCATGGTGTATGTGGTTGGGTTACCGTGGATTCCTGTACCAACGTTGAATGCCCACAAGTGTTCGCCTGTCTCGTCATTAACAGCGTTGAAACGGCCCTCTGGATCGCCATAGAATGCGAGTCCACCAGCAGTGCTCAAAAGACCACTTGTTGCTGGCCAGCTCTGTGACTTAGTCCAAGTAAGCTTACCAGTAGCAACATCAAACGCTTTAATCAAGCCAGCGCCAGCGTTGAACGTAATAACCTTAGCACCTAAATACCACTCACCACGCTTCCACTCCATTTTCTTAGCCTGGAGGTCCATCGTGAAGTTGTAGATTGGTACATAAGCCATCTTAGTTCGAAGGCTAACTGAGAGTGGATGCCACTCTTTACCGCCGTCAAGTGATGGTGCAATGTTTTGGGTTACACGATCATAAACAACATCCATTTCTGGGTAGTTGAATACTGGTCGGCAATTTCCGTTATCTGGACTGATTGGCTCTTTAATCCAGTTAACGTCATTCATTACTGTAGCCCAGAGACATACCATCTCGTTACCTGAAGCAGTCTTCACGGTGTTTCGACGGTCGATACCATAGATATGGCCGTTTCTGTCGCCGTGAACAAATAGCTTCTTACCGCCAAGGTCAATCTGAACGTTCTCATTCACGCCATCATAATCGTATGGATCATTTGGAGTGTATTGGAAGTATCGATCGATTTTTCCTGAGTCAGCATCAACTACAAGTGTTGAGTTCGAGAAGAGGTTATCTCCTGGACGAACGTGACGATCAAAGTCAGGACCTGGGTTTCCAACTGGCCAGAAAAGCTGGTTGGTTTCTTTATCGTAAGAACCAGTAATCCATGTTGATCCACCACCGTACTTCCAAGAATCACCACCCCATGTATCGTTGCCAGGCTCGCCTGGTCCA
>QXZO01000020.1 GCA_009886305.1 Betaproteobacteria bacterium | reverse complement strand
TGAATCGATTGGATGATAACGGCGGTGGTCATGAGGCCATGGAGCCAGTCGTGGGGACTAGCGAGAGGGATAGTCTCAGCGAGCGAACTGCTGTCATAGAGTCAGGAGAAACTAATGCGGTGCGTAATCAGGATCCAGTTGAGGATGCAGATATTTTTCTAGCTTATGGGCGTTACCCTCAGGCTGAGAAAATTCTTAATGAAGCGCTAATACTTGAGCCTGACCGACTAGATGTATTGTTGAAGTTAGCTGAGGTCTATTCTCGACAAAAAGACCTAACTAATTTTGGTTCCGTTGCTGAGACTATTGCTAACGTTACGAGTAAAACAGGTGCTTATTGGGAGCGACTCGTTGCGCTAGGATACCTAATTGACCCAACCGATGAGCGTTATGCCGATGGAAAATTCGCAAGTCAGGGGAAGACTTCGATGAATCCGGTTGATTTATCTTCGATTGATTTGGATCTTGGCAACCCTCCGTCACCGAAATCATGACCGCCGCTCTACGCCGGGGTCTTTTGCGTTAGTGTACAAAGCAATTTGCTATATTCTGACATTTTAGAGTTCTATCCGTTAGCTTCCGACGATATAAGAGAGCATCAATTTGAGACTAGCTTTAGGCATAGAGTATGACGGATCTGCCTTCTTTGGTTGGCAACTTCAACCTGATATAGCGACTATTCAAGGTGAGATAGAGGCGGGATTGAGTCAAATCGCAGGAGAGCCGGTGCGTGTTTTTTGTGCAGGTCGCACCGATGCAGGAGTCCATGCAACGTATCAGATTGTTCATTTTGATACAACGGTTATTCGCCCTAGTGGCGCTTGGGTGCGAGGCCTTAATGCATTAATTTCTAATGACATTTCAATACGCTGGGTAAAAGAAGTAAGTTTGAATTTTCACGCGAGATACTCAGCCCTCCGCCGAACATATCGTTATTTATTATTAAATCGAGCACAACGTCCGGGACTATTTGCTAAAAATGTTGGCTGGTACCATAAAAAGTTAGATGTTTGTGCGATGCGTTCGGCTGCATCAGCATTGATAGGGCAGAATGACTTCTCTGCATTTAGGTCTTCAGAGTGTCAAGCAAACACCCCAATTAGGGTTATTGACGGTTTATACATTCGCTCAATCGGAGAAATTATCGTTTTTGAGATTACAGCAAACGCATTTTTACATCATATGGTTCGTAATATAGTGGGCACCCTTGTTTATATCGGTGCAGGCAAGCGGCCAGTAGACTGGATGGAAGAGATACTTATTTCAAGAAATCGTGCTTTGGCTGCACCAACATTCAGTCCTAATGGACTATACTTGACTTCAATTGATTACGATCCTGACTGGGCGCTTCCGGTTCCTGGATCGTTTTCTGACCTGGAGACTGCACTAACCTCTCTTACCGCTTAAAGTTCATTTGAGAATATGAAGAACGGCACTACGGCAATTAAAATTTGTGGCTTAACATCAGTGGAGAATACCCTTGAGGTGGTGCAATCCGGTGTAAGTGTGATCGGATTGGTTTTTTATACTGAGAGTCCGAGAAATGTAGATTTGGACGTTGCTAGAAACATAGTAAAAAATTTACCACCGTTCGTTTCTACGGTAGGACTATTTGTGAATCCTACGGCCGATGAGGTATTTAAAACCTTGGAATCAGTTGACTTGAGTCTCTTGCAATTTCATGGAGAGGAAGAGCCAAGTTTTTGTGCAAAGTTTAAAAAACCATATTTAAAAGCGACTAGCGTTTCTAATGAGACGGATTTGATAGAATACAGCAAGGTATACGAGGAAGCATCTGGATTATTGCTGGATACTTTGTCTGAAAAAGTATACGGCGGTACGGGTGAGACTTTTGATTGGAACCTTGTTCCAATTGAATTAGATGTGCCAATAGTTCTGGCAGGGGGATTAAAACCGGACAATGTAGCGGCTGCAATTGACTGTGTAAGACCATGGGCAGTTGATGTGAGTAGCGGTGTTGAAGGCGCGCAAAAAGGAGTCAAGGATCTTACGCTGGTGCGAGAATTTATTGATGAGGTAAAAAATGCAGACGCAAGAAAATTTACAAAACTATAATTTTCCTGACCATAAGGGCCACTTTGGGCCATACGGCGGGGTTTTCGTTCCTGAGACATTAATACATGCCTTAGAGGACTTAAGAGATAATTACGAGAAATTAAAAAACACTCCTAGTTTTATGGAGGAGTTTCACAATGATCTGAAAAATTTTGTGGGTCGACCGAGTCCAGTTTATTACGCTAAGCGTTTATCTGAGATGCTTGGCGGTGCGCAGATTTGGTTCAAGCGTGAAGATCTCAACCACACCGGCGCTCACAAAGTTAACAACACGGTTGGCCAAGCGCTTCTGGCCCGTCATATGGGTAAGAAACGAATTATTGCTGAAACCGGCGCAGGGCAGCATGGAGTAGCTTCTGCGACAGTTGCAGCCCGGTACGGAATGGAATGTGTCGTGTATATGGGCTCGGAAGACATCAAACGACAGGCCAGCAATGTGTATCGGATGCGGCTCCTTGGTGCGGAGGTAGTACCAGTTGAAAGTGGATCTAAAACTCTCAAAGATGCTCTTAATGAGGCTATGCGTGATTGGGTAACCAATGTTGAGAATACTTTTTATATTATTGGTACGGTAGCGGGACCGCACCCTTACCCGATGATTGTTCGCGATTTCAATTCAGTAGTCGGGGAAGAATTAAAAACCCAAATGCCTCAAATGATTGGTCGTCAGCCTGATGCTGTTATCGCTTGTGTCGGTGGAGGA
>QXZO01000002.1 GCA_009886305.1 Betaproteobacteria bacterium | reverse complement strand
TGGAAAAGCCGTTAAAGGATTTAAGGACGGTGTGAAGGTTAATGAGGGAGAAGATGGTGCCCAAAAAACCGAGCTCGACGATAAACAGGATACAAGTACCGTTGTAGAAACGGAGTCAAAAGACAAATCAAACGCTTAGCTTTTTTGTTAAGCGTATGAGTGAGTTCTTCCATGTTTAATTTTGGTATTACAGAAATTATGGTCATTGCGGTCATTGGACTCGTCGTCATTGGCCCGGAGCGATTGCCAAAGGTGGCTCGAACGTTGGGACACATGTTCAGTCGTATGCAGCGTTATGTGTCTGATGTTAAGTCCGATATCAGCAAGGAGATGCAATTAGAAGAACTCAAGTCCTTGCAAAAATCGATGCAGGAGACTGCTAGTGAAATACAAGATAGTGTTTCCGAGCAGGTTAACTTTATTGAGACCGAAGTTGAAGGCGTTGACAAAAGTGTGCAAAAAACAGTTGAGAGCGAGCTGGGGGATTCAAACGAACAGCCGCTTTCGGCAAGCAAAAAAGACGAGTTGAATCCGGAGCGATTAGGGGACGCCAGTCCCAATAAGGTTGATGCTGCTGAAGTTCTTGATGAAGCTTCAGATGAAGCCTCTTCTGAGTTCGATAAGACAAAAACGGGAGGTATTGATCTGGTCGGCGGACTTGGTTTCGGTTCAAAGCGCGAAGAAGTTGTATCGGATGAGGCAGTGCAGCATGAGGAAGCTCAATCGATTGAAGTTAAAAAAAATAGTGAGGTCAGTTGAGTTATCTTGATTCTATGTTGTATCCCCTCGTGAAAAGGTATTTCTTGTGAATGGTGCTGAAGGATTCATATCGCATTTAATTGAGCTAAGAGACCGTTTATTGAAAGCGGTGGGTGCTCTCTTACTAGTATTTTTTGTTCTATTTTATTGGGCTCGAGATATTTATACTTTGCTCGCTGCGCCAATGATAGCTGAGTTGCCGGAAGGCGCCACTATGATCGCTATTGAGGTTGCTGCACCATTCTTTGTCCCAATTAAAGTCACATTGTTTGCATCGTTAATAGTTGCTCTACCTTTTGTTTTATATCAAATTTGGGCTTTTATAGCGCCTGGACTTTATACACACGAAAAACGTTTGGTTGTGCCATTAATAGCCACTAGTACCATATTATTCTTAGTGGGCTGCCTGTTTGCTTATTTAATTGTTTTTCCCACCGTGTTTCATTTTGTTGCGGCTTTTACGCCAGATGGTGTGGAGATGAATACGGACATTCAAAAATATTTTGACTTTGTTCTAACTTTATTCCTCGCTTTTGGGCTCGCATTTGAGACGCCCATAGCGGTTGTGATCTTGACGCGAATGGGTATTGTTAGTATCGAAAAGCTCAAAGAATCAAGGCCATACGTCATCGTAGGCGCATTTGTTATAGCTGCTATTTTTACACCTCCGGATGTCATTTCTCAGTTATTACTCGCATTTCCAATATGGATTTTGTATGAGGTTGGGTTGTTCATTTCAAGTATTCTGGAAAAAAAGGCAAGCAAAAAAGAAGATCAGGGTGATGGCTAAGCTGGTCAGTTAGTTATTGGTTCTATTAGCTAATCGTTGACACTGTGTGCGTGCCATTATAAAATCCCGGCCTTTCGCCAGCATGTAGCTGGAGACGCCGAACCAAATATCTGAGACACGGATTCTGAATGAAAACTATTAGCGCAAAAGACAGTGAAGTAAGCCGCACCTGGTATGTGGTCGACGCAAAAGATAAGGTTCTTGGCCGAATCGCTACGGAAATTGCTAGGCGGCTCAGAGGCAAGCACAAACCAATTTACACGTCACACGTTGACACTGGTGATTTCGTTGTCGTGGTGAACGCCGCGGAATTAAGGGTGACTGGGAAAAAAGCCAAGGATAAAAAATACTATCGGCATAGTGGTTATCCGGGTGGTTTGTACGAAACAACTTTTGAGAAAATGCAAGATAAGTTCCCGGGTAGGGCACTTGAATTAGCGGTTAAGGGGATGCTGCCCAAGGGTCCACTAGGATATGCAATGATTAAGAAATTGAAAGTGTATCCTGGTTCAGATCATCCTCACACTGCTCAGCAGCCTCAGGCACTAGAATTATAAAAAGGTAAATACATGGCTTACGCAAATCAAGCAAACTACGGGACCGGAAGACGCAAAGCGGCTGTCGCTCGCGTCTACATAAAAGCAGGGTCGGGCAAGATAGTTGTCAATAAGAAGCCCTTAGATCAATTTTTTTCTAGAGAGACTGGACGTATGTTGGTTAGGCAACCATTAGAGGTTACTGATTCCTCGGATACGTTTGACATCCAGGTTAACGTTACTGGTGGTGGCGAGACAGGTCAAGCTGGAGCGGTTCGGCATGGTATTGCTCGAGCATTAGTAGATTATGATGCTTCCTTGAAGCCAGCTCTGCGGCAAGCTGGATTAATCACTAGAGATGCTCGCGAAGTCGAGAGGAAAAAGGTTGGACTCAAAAAGGCACGTCGTAGACCACAGTTCTCCAAGCGGTAATTGGACGCTGTGTTCTTCAAAAAGGGCCGCTTTAGCGGTCTTTTTTTTGGGATCGTGATATATAGTTGATATATAAATTTTAATATGAAAATAAAATAGACTTATGTTAAACGTAGGGATTATTGGAGGAACTGGTTATACGGGTGTCGAGCTCATCAGGCTGCTCAGCATGCACCCTGGCGCGCAAATTGTAACGATTACCTCTAGAACTGAGGATGGCGTTCGAGTCAGCGAGATCTTCCCGAGTTTAAGGGGGCATGTCGATTTAACATTTGTTAAACCGTCAATCGACTTATTGAGTCAATGTGATTTAGTTTTTTTTGCAACGCCACATGGTGTGGCTATGGAGCAAGCCCAGGAATTAGTGGATAGGGATGTTCGGGTGATCGATTTAGCTGCCGATTTCAGAATGAAAGACCTGACGCAGTGGAAGAAATGGTATGGAATTGACCATAGCGCGCAACAGCTTCTTGATGAAGCCGTTTACGGTTTACCTGAGATTAACAGAAAGAAAATTCAAGACGCTCGAGTAGTAGGAAATCCTGGTTGTTACGCGACAGCCATTGAGTTGGGTTTTGCGCCCCTCTTATCATCTGGCTTGGTCGATTCGGATTCGTTGATTGCGGATGCAAAATCTGGGGTAAGCGGCGCCGGTCGCAAGGAAGAGCTCGGCATTATTTATTCTGAAGTCGGCGATAACTTTAAGGCCTACGGTTTGAGTGGGCATCGACATCATCCAGAAATACTAGAAATTTTGCGAGGTCTTGCTGGAACTGATATCGGATTGCGATTTACGCCTCATTTATTGCCGATAAACCGAGGAATACTGGCAACCTTATATGCGAATTTAGTCGAAACCAATTCACAGATGGTTAGGACTTCATTTGAAACATTTTTTGAAAATGAACCATTTGTTGATGTTCTGCCTGAGGGTCAATTCCCCGATACGCGCTCGGTTCGTGGATCAAATTTTTGTAAGATTGGTTTACAGGTGTCGGAGGATGAGCGCTCGGTATTAGTGGTCTCCGTGCTAGATAACCTCGTGAAAGGCGCGTCTGGCCAGGCCATACAAAACATGAATATCATGTTTGGTATGGATGAGAAAATGGGATTAAATGGCCTCGGTCTGGTACCATAGGCGGTATGATGAGTGCTGGCGAGTTTGTTGTCAGTGGTTTTACAAGGTTACGAAACTTGTGAAATATTTTTTTGTCTCATAAATGTATAGATTAACGGAGATGTAAAAATGGACGTCGCTTCTCAAGCTACAGAACAATTGGTTTTCACTGATTCAGCTGCCAGCAAGGTAAAAGAGCTGATCGATGAGGAAGGTAACGTAGAGCTAAAGCTGAGAGTTTTCGTGTCTGGTGGGGGTTGCTCCGGATTCCAGTATGGCTTTACCTTTGACGAGGAAATTAACGAAGATGATGCTCAGGTGGACAAGAACGGAGTTAAGCTACTTATTGACGCGATGAGTTACCAGTATTTAGTAGGCGCTGAGATTGACTACCAGGAGGGTATTGATGGGGCGCAGTTCGTGATTAAAAACCCCAATGCCACGTCGACCTGCGGATGCGGTTCTTCTTTTTCCGCATAGAAATACCTGAATTCGATAGCGTAGATTAAGTTTCATAAAGATCCGGTAGCGCCACCGACTTAATTCAGAGCTATTCGACAGCGGGTGCGCTCAGACGCGTTAGCATAGCCCTTGTGGCCGCCGT
>QXZO01000199.1:7801-8201 GCA_009886305.1 Betaproteobacteria bacterium | reverse complement strand
ATCGATGACGCATCTACAGTGCCTATTCGTATTGATGGTCTTCTAAATCCCAAGAATAAACACTTTATAAAAACCCTACATCTAATCGTTGATCAGAATCCCATACCTACCGCTGCAGTTTTTGAGCTCTCGCCGACTGATGGAAATCTACACCTAGCAACGAGGCTCAGGATTGAAAAATTTACATTTGTGAGAGCGGTTGCAGAAACAAGTGACGGCCAACTACATATGGATTACAAATGGGTTGCAGTTAAGGGAGGTTGCTCAGCACCAAGCGGTAAGAATGCTGGCTCAGACCCGTTACTAGGAAAAATGAAAGTTACATTCAATAAGTACAGAAATTCCTATAAAAATGAAAACGGTGAAAAAGTTTTTCGTATTCCACTAGAACAACCCAATG
>QXZO01000199.1:3571-7791 GCA_009886305.1 Betaproteobacteria bacterium | reverse complement strand
AAGGTGCAAGTTCGACACCCAAACGAATCAGCCTTGGCTGCTGACTTAGATGCGGCCGTTGCTCCCAATTTCATCCAAGAATTAACGGTAGGATTTGCCGATGAGAATGTACTATCAGCTCAGGTAAATTTCTCTATATCAGACAACCCTGCTTTCACATTCAGCTTCTCACCCAAGCGCGAAGGTGACTTATCTTTAACGGTAAAGGATACTCATGAAAACACCTTCACCCAGAGCATTAGCGTCGTCAAGGCGAATAAAGCGGGACGGAATAGGTAATTATTTCAACTCGATAAAGATCCTCGTTAAGGAAATCACATGAAACCATTTTTCGAATTACGAATTTATCAAATTAACCCGGGGAAAATTGACGAGTGGGTTAAGTTCATTGAAAAGACCATAATTCCTTTTCAAGTCAGTAAAGGTATGATCATTAATGGCAGCTTTGTGATGGACAGTACTGATGAATTTTCTGTAACTAATGGCGAACGATTAATGACAACCAAGCCTAAAGGCAGTACTTATGTTTGGATCAGAAAGTTCGAAAATGAAGAACAAAAGAAAAAGCTGTACAAGGCGGTCTATGAAAGTGAAGAGTGGGTAAATAACATAGCACCGAGGGTAGCTGAGCTTATTGATAGAGATTCGATTGTTATTCACAATCTGTCCTCCACGCCACAGTCTCTGATGGCCTAAAAGCTCTTAAAAAAGCGGTTGAATTAATGAAAAAAACTCATCTCGTAGTAGTAGTTATCATATTCCTATGCTTCGAGCCTATGGCTCAGGCTAACACTAAGAGTAATGAGCAATGGATTGAATACTTTCTAGATCAAATCTCTGGTATTCGGGTCGAGATTTCCAGGCTCGAGACAGATGGAGTTGTCGAAGAGTTACGACGCGAACAAGCCTTGGAAGAAAAAATTGAGCAACTTACAAAATCAGTTGAAAAACTGACGAAGCTTGTGCAAGAACACCGAGCGCTAATCAAACAGCTCCAAACACCCCCCCCCAGCGATTAAATAATCTGGTATGCCAGTCCAGCAAGGGAATAACCCCCAATAGCGCGTATAGCCATCTAAGGATTGACAGTGATTTCGCAAAGGTGTTTACTAAGGGTAAGTCTTGTACAGACTTGGTGTAAGTAAAACGCTAAATATTGTTGACCACTAAGTGGCTAACCGTTTCGCACGGTAACGATAGTAAAGTGCTTTATTCGCGGGCCTTCATCTACCGTTTCCGGTGAAACTCCTCACAAAAGGAGGCCTTTTAATGAAATTAAGCATATCAGCCCATCACATCAATATCACTAAGGGTATTGAATCGCACCTTCGCAGTAAAATGGATCGTATCGCTCGCCATTTTGAGCATCCCATCGATATCAGCATCATTCTTTCCGTATCAAAACACGAGCACAAAGCCGAGGCTAAACTGCACTTTTATGGCAGAGATCTCTTCTGTGAATCGATAGAACTGGACTTATATAAAGCGATCGACGATCTAGCAATAAAAGCAGATCGAAAAATACTCAAATTAAAAGAACAAGTAAAACGGCACTCGACTGCGTCAATAAGAAAGCTGCACGTCATTCCAGATCCAGCATAGCGAGTTTATCGATCCATGCGATTAAATAGAAGTGCTTTATATCTCTTGATTAAAGCACTTCTAGAACTTTAAAAAAATACCCCAGTTAAGCATAGCGATATTATCATCGTCGAAATCATAAACTTCATATTCTAGCCGTGTAGAAAAGACCTCGGTTACTGGTATATCAAAACCTACTGCTCTAAGAAAATCCGTACCGTCGACAGTAGTCGCGAATACATCAGCGCTGCCCGCACCTACTGTTCTTGATGTATCCCACGCATGCATACCGACCTTCAGAAAAGGCTTGACCGCATCAAACGGTAGCGTAAGCATCGCACTAAATCCATATGATGTGGGTTCAACAGTTGTACTCGATGTTACACCCGTATTATTTGTAACAATTGAAGCTCCCTGAGTTACCGAAGAGCCATTGGACATCAATACCGACATCTCGCCAAAATCCACATAATGAATTTCAAATGAAATCAGTGTATTCAGCTGATATCCACCAAAAACCTTAAATCCAGACCCTTGATCATTTAGTGTAGCTCCGTCCGATAAAATCACAGCGGTCCCGTAGTCGACCTCTGCATGGGAAACCGTTGATCCAACGTATAGCCCTTCCGCATGGATTGCATGAGACACCATTAATAAACCCGCACCCACTATCGTTTTTATAAGTCTAGTCTCAGATCCCATCAATACTCCTTGGAAAATTAAAGTCATAAAAAATGGAGTTGCATCCATCTAATTGTTTGTTTTGTACTAGTGTACCCTTATACACTTAAGCTTAATTGATATAGTAAGTCTCATATTATCGAATTACATTACGGGAAAGCGATCCATGCATTTAAAAGTATATTTATCTGGAGAAATACATACAGACTGGCGACAGGCGATAACACAAAGTTGCGTCGGTAAGAACATCACATTCATGAGTCCAGTCACAATCCATGAGTCCAGTGACGATTGCGGTGTAGCCATACTAGGAGATGAACCTAACAAATTTTGGCATGATCACAAGAGCGCAAAAATTAATGCGATACGAACACGCAAAGGAATTGAAGACGCTGATGTTGTGGTCGTATGCTTCGGTGAAAAGTACAAGCAATGGAATGCCGCATTTGACGCAGGTTATGCGGCTGCTCTTGGAAAATCTCTAATCATTTTGCATCAAGCTGAACACCAACATCCGCTTAAAGAGATAGACGCAGCTGCATTGGCGGTTGCGGAGACACCTCAACAAATTGTGCAGATACTCAATTATGTGCTTGAAGGTACTTTGCCCTAAGTTAAACCGTTAAGATTGTTAGGAGAAAAAATGAAAACTCGTCAACTTGGCATGCATGGACCGCACGTTTCCGCAATTGGTGTTGGCGCTCTATCATTCTCTAACTTTTACGGCGCCGCGGAGGACGAGGAGTCACACAAGGTGTTAGATGCAGCATTGGACCTCGGCATTAATCACATCGACACATCTAATGTTTACGGTAATGGGCGTTCAGAAACAGTTATTGGATCTTTTCTGTCTAAACAAGGAAAATTAAAGGGCCAATTATTTACCATTGCATCCAAAGTGGGGATCTGTCGGGATTCGGAAACAGGTCAACGCTACTTTGACAATACCGAGAGTCATATTCGTGATCAGCTGGACAAGTCACTTAAACGACTTGGTGTGGAGGCACTAGATCTCTATTACATCCACCGCCGAGATGAGACGATACCGATCGAAGATGTCGCTGGGACTATGGGTAAACTCGTTGAAGAAGGGAAAATCAAATCCTATGGGTTTTCAGAAATCGCACCTTCATCGCTGAAACTCGCCCAGTCGGTGGGATACGTGGCGGCCGTACAGTCGGAATATTCACTCTCGACCCGCAACCCGGAGATGGGATTAACCCAATTAACAAAAGCCTCAGGAACCGCCCTGGTTGCCTTTTCGCCCGTTGGACGATCATTACTCACACACAATCCACACACAGAAGAACGTATATCAGGCATGGATTTTCTAAAAGAGAATCCTCGATTCGTCGAGCCCAATCTGAGTCGAAATATTGCTATTACCGACACCTTTCGAAACCTAGCCGATGAATTGAGTATAAGTGCATCAGGCTTAGCTATTGCTTGGTTATTACATCAAGGAGACAACATCATCCCAATCCCGGGTACGCGTAAGGTAAAACACCTCAAAGAATTAGCTGAGGGCGCGCGGCGCAACCTATCCTCGGAAGAATCTGCACTTATTGAGGAAGCTCTACCCATAGGATGGGCACATGGTAATCGTTACTCACTCAGTCAATCGAAAGCCGTCGAACAATACTGTTAACGAATAAAAAGGGCGTTTTATGCTACCCCACGGTCACCCCGGACCCATCGTCTCTGCACAGTGGCTTAACGGACATGTAAACGACACTGATATCATAATCGTTGACGCTACGGTACATCTTCCGGATACCGGTCGTGATGCCGCAGCAGAATATTTAAGCGAACATATTCCTAATGCTATTTTTTTTGATCTTAGCGATATAGCTGATCCTCATAATAAATTACCGAGAAAGGCTCCTAACAAGGCGGTATTTCTTGAAAAAGTAGGTGCGCTAGGGATCAATAATCATACTCATGTTATTGCATATGAT
>QXZO01000199.1:0-3561 GCA_009886305.1 Betaproteobacteria bacterium | reverse complement strand
GCTCGCGTTTGGTGGCTGTTTAAACTCTACGGTTACGATAACGTCTCAATCCTTAACGGCGGACTAAAACATTGGAAACAGTGTGGATATTCTGTAACGAAACGTATAGTGCCGCGCGAGCCTTGTGGCTTTAAGGGCAGTAACGAACGAGATTTACTCGCACTTCAATCAGACGTCTTACACGTATCTCAGTCCGGCGGAGAGATTCTCGACGCACGTACTCCTGGTCGATTCTCGGGCTCGGAAGAAGATCGATATCCCGGAACGAGATCAGGTCACATCCCAGGTAGTCATAACTTATATTGGGCGAACTTACTCGATCAAGAAACGCGTGAATTTCTACCCAAAGACCAAATTGAAAAACAGTTTAGAGAATCAGGGGTAGACGTTACAAAGCCCACGATACTTAGCTGTGGATCGGGACTAACTGCATGCATACTTGCGCTAGCACTGGATCAACTGGGACACCAAGGTTGGAAGGTCTACGATGGATCATGGGATGAATGGGGTCGTGATCACACATTACCTATAGAAACGCATACGTAACATCATAAACGCAATCCTTAAAACTACTCACCGAAGGCGAACAAAAAATGTCTTTCTCAAACACTACGACACTAGGATTTATTGGCTTGGGCTCAATGGGACTACCTATGGCAGAAAACATCGTTAAGAGTGGACTGCAGACTTATATTTTTGATATAGATTCATCTCGATGTAATACGCTTAGCCGTGAGCATATTCATACATGCTCGTCACCTAGAGAAGTTGGCGATAAAGCCAATGTCATTTTCACCTGCTTACCATCATTAGAGTCGGCACGTTCGGTGGTCCTTGACACTCATACGGGTGTTATAGGTAGCTCCCATATCCAAAGCGTTGTCAGCCTCGGAACTACGGGAAGTGCATATGCAAAAGACATTGCATCCCAGCTTCATACAAATAATATTTCCTTTCTCGACTCTCCAGTTTCCGGTGGACCTGCAGGCGCAAAAGATGCAACGCTAGCAATGATCTGTTCAGGAGATAAAGAAACTTACAATTTTCTTTGTGAACGAGTCTTTCCAAATATGAGTGCTAAGCAGTTCTATGTGGGCGATAAACCTGGTATGGCTCAAACCATGAAATTAGTAAACAATATAAACCTTTTCATGCAATTAGCTGGGACATTAGAATCTTTAACACTTGGCGAAAAAGCCGGTCTCGATCCAACGCAAATGATCGACATCATCAATGCCTCCACTGGATCAAGTCGCTCAAGTCAGGTGTTTATTCCAAATAATGTACTTAGTGGAGATTTTAATTTTGGCGCTAGCAATGAAATCTTAAAAAAAGATTTTGACCTATGGGCTGAAGAGGTTGAGACATACAAAACATCTGATCAAGTGGGTCATGCGGCTCGCTCAACGTTTTCCAAAGCCGTTGAGGAACACGGGATGGATGCTGACTTGACTATGATATATAAAACCTTACGGCGTGTGGCCTCACTTAAATAAGCTACTGAAAATCATATCTCTTGAGACTTTAGCAATATGATCGCGTTTTAACTCCCGGGTATCTATAGGTTTTAAAAAACTTACCTCTGCAAAAATAATCGGCTCAATTATGATCCGGTCTATTGATTTCATCAGAGTCATGTTTCCAACATAAGCTGGAGTAGTCGTTGGGTTACGCTTCGCATCAACATAACGAATAGCGACAGGTAATACTTTTACAGAAATTTCAACCGCAGGCTGGAATATTGAAGGATGGAAATTTCCCAATCGATCGCCAGACGTCGTAGTACCTTCTGGGAAAACACATACAGTATGTCGATTTAATAATGACGCTTTGATATTCTGATTAACGCTTGCTACTGCTCGACGGCTCGCTCTAGCAATGAATAATGTGTCTACAAACCGTGCTAATAATCCGATTACTGGCCATCGCCGCACCTCTGATTTCGAAAGAAAACAAACCGGTAGACAGGCAGATATAACGGGTATATCCAGCCATGAAATATGATTCGCTACCAGAAAATTATCATCTGATTGTTTATTCAAACCATTAATTTCAAGCTTGATATTAAGAACAATCAGTAATGCCCGAAACCAGTATTGCGCTATAACTCTTTTTGAACGGATACCAACAATGAAAGAAGTACATATGGCGACTAACGAACCGAAAAGTAATAAACTGAACAAAGCTGGATATTTAATAAGCCTTCTAAGATATTTACGCATACGGATGACTAAATTGGCATGTGCTATATCCGAGTACTGCGACAAAGATGAAAAGTTGAATTAACACGACACGGAATCAAACACCACAATGCTCAGTCATTCCGAGACTCCCACCAAAGCCCTTGATACGCGGGATATTTGGATTTTTAGACGAGACTATTTTTTTATGTTTCAACCACCGCGCAACTAGATCCCATATCAGCTCACCACTCGCATCCTCTCTAACCGGAGCCCAACCTGCTACTTTATAGGTTTTATTCGGATCAATGAGTGCTCCCTCAATACGCATATCAGATATGCGCGAACCAATAACCTCGCTCGGTTCAATCGTATATGTCATTCCACCTACTCGAACCATATCCCCACCTTGCTGGTAATACGGATCAGGGTTAAATATATTGTCCGCTACGTCCTCAAGTATCAACTTGATCGTCTCACCAGTCATTTCAGTCAAGGTGCTATATGAGTACGTTGTCGCGGTTTGCTCTAGCAATGCCTCCATGGTAATCGTCGAGTTCGGCAAAAGGCTCGTACCCCATCGAAAGCCAGGCGAGAATGCAACATCAGCGTTCAACTCATCGATCAAAGCATCCAAAATTATTTGATCAAAACTACCATTAAAGTTACCTCTTCTGAACATCAAACCTTCAGTGATCGCAAGCGGTTCTGATAGTCGATGTTCGAATGGCTGCCTAACACGATGAATCAACTCCTCCATCTCTTTATCTGGGTCAATAAATTTAGAAAAAACCGGCAAGAGGCGGTATCTAAAATCTGTAATACCGGACGCACTAACAGCAAAATCCAACACCCCTAGAAATTTTCCGTTACTCCCTCCATTTGTTACGATAGTACGGCCTAATCTATTTGGCACGATAACTGGAACCGGCATACCGTCGTGGGTATGCCCGCCCAATATCGCATCGACTCCAGTCACACGTGACCCAAGTTTTAAATCCACATCCATACCGTTATGAGAAAGCAAAACAACCACTTTAATGCCTTGCTTGCGTATTCGATTAACGAGTTGTTGTAACTCATATTCACGAATACCGAAACTCCAATCAGGTACCAAGTGGCTCGGATTAGCAATCGGTGTGTAAGGAAAAGCTTGTCCGATTATTGCAACTGGTACACCGTTCATTTCTTTTATGGTGAATGAGTCAAATACTGGATCATCAAAATCAAACGTTTTAATATTTTGAGCAAGAAAATCAATTCTTCCCGAAAAATCGTTGTTCACTATATCTTTTACGCGCTTCGCTCCGAGCGTCATCTCCCAATGCGCAGTCATCACATCAACGCCAAGCAATAAGCAGGCATCAACCATATCCTGCCC
>QXZO01000198.1:3221-3551 GCA_009886305.1 Betaproteobacteria bacterium | reverse complement strand
GAGTCTAAATTTTAATTTAACGGATTTAGATGATGAAAAAACTTTTATTGGTTTGCGGCGTTTGCGCGACAACTGGTAGCAAAGAGACAAACATTTGGATGTATTCATTTAGGATATTATCCGTAAAAAAGTAGGCCGTGGTTAATGCGAACGAAAATTGATTACTACTTGTCTTTAATTTCGCCTTGGTCTTATTTGGGCCATCAACGATTGTTGAATATCGCTGAAGATAAAGATATACCGATCTCGATATTTCCAATCGATTACTCAATAGTTTTCCCAAGTACCGGAGGAGTGCCGTTACCTCAACGCTCTCAGCAACGACAGGAT
>QXZO01000198.1:2534-3211 GCA_009886305.1 Betaproteobacteria bacterium | reverse complement strand
GAGATATATCAGAGGGTCTTTATAAAGATGGCTCTATAAGAAGACCTAAAGATTCTCCTGTTTTAGGATTATGTTGAAATCTAGGCTCATTATCGTATGCAAGAGTTACGACGCTGGAGAGAATTTCTTATGATTCCTTTGACACTTAGACCGAAGTTTTTCCCAGTTAATGATGAGCTTGCAGCGACTATGGTTATAGCGCTTCGGGAGCATGATATGGGAGAAGCAATAAAATTTGCAGGCGCGTGTCTTTCTGGTGTGTGGGTCGAAGACAGGGATATTAGCAATCGGTCAACATTGTTAGAAATAGCAAAAGAGCAAAATATTGATGGCGACAGCTTGCTTACGAGGTTTGAGGAAATGAGGTCGATCAGGAAACTAGATAGCGAGAATGCGATACAAAGGAGCGTCTTTGGTGCACCGACTTACGTTACAGATAAAGAAGTTTTCTGGGGACAAGATAGGCTAGAACTGCTGGAATATAAGCTTCGAGGCTAAAAGCAAGAGCCTGCTTTTTGTAAGCAAACTCTATTGATGGCCCACATGTCTACTTCTTCACTATCCGAGGTAACCATGTTCCGCTAGTTGTACTAAAATTCCATCGGGGTCGCTAAAGTATAATTGATCGCCTCCGCTTGTTCTGTTGGCGGCGTTCCTGTTTACGGTGGCTGAAATTT
>QXZO01000198.1:0-2524 GCA_009886305.1 Betaproteobacteria bacterium | reverse complement strand
TGCTCCTTAAGCTTTTCAGCGAGAGAATCTGGATCATAATTTTCAACGCCAATGCACAGATGATGCATACTTCCGGGATTAGATAAATTGTATAAACCAAGAAAGCTTTCGTCGCCAAGACCCATATTAATTCCGCCATTTGCTGGGCGACTAATAACCTTCAGCCCAAGAACTTTCTCATAAAAATCTGCTGATTGATTGACATCATTGACGGACAGCGAGACGTGATTCATGGAACGGCCGCTGGCAACGGGCGGGGGCTCTTGGCTATAAGCGCTTGAACCCGAGATAACGGCAGCAGACGCAACTAAAGATGAAACAAGCTCTCTTCGGTTTATTTTTTTCTGTTCATATTGACAAACTAAAGCTTCGATAAGATTAACATTTGCCATAGATCTCTTCCTTGATTAAATAAAGTTTACATTGGACGTGAAGTTTTGCCCTTAAGCCAAAAAACTTGAAGACCATAAAATAAGATATAGAGAATCAAAAAAGCTGACAAAAAATTAGACAGTAAAGGGTCTTCAAAAGAATTTATGAAGGGGTCTCCAATCGGAAGTCGCCTCAAAAAGTCTGTTATCGCTGGAATCAAGTGGAATAAAAGCGTACTAGTGTAGGCAAGGGCTTGGATGTATTTCGATAGCGATCCAAAAAGCTCAGTTTTTTCTACTATCATTCCACCGAATAACGCAAACAGCGTCAGAACTCCCAGCACGTGTGCGATGCCAAATCCTCCTTGGTTGTATATGGCCAAAGCAGATGCGGCAACCAAAAACGTTATGAGAATATAGACTTTACCTACAAGATTTTTCAAAGAAATGAATTGATATTTAAATAAAATATAAAAGCCGCTTAGGACAGCTAGTACCCCTAAAACGGTATGAAACCAACCGAGCATTGTCATGGCGGGCATAGATAAACTCCATTTAATATGAATACGCGAGGAGTATGCCTGAAAACTTTTCTTGGAACTAGCAACTTTGTAATGGGCATTTGTCGGGGATACTTTAAGTCGAGGGTCCCACGATCAAAATCTTTACGAGCAACTGCCGCCACCTAACATGCAGAATTTTGAACAATGTGGATGGTTAAGGCTGACCGGTTTTAAGGATTCCTTTAGGGTTTTTCCAAGATTAAATCTTTGATCGTAGGGAAGTAGGGTGCATGCCATGATTGAAATTCGCGCATCCTCCTTTCTTTTTACTGCCATGCGAGTGCTCGAGCACATTAATTCGGTCGGTTGCTTTTCCAGTATTTGCCAGCACTCGGATGTGATTTCGGGGACATCTTGTGAGTCGTCCATTTCGGGGAAGAGGACTAGATGCGCGGTTTTGTTGGCATCAAGGTTTATCGATTCTTTTTTGAAAAGAGCCTGATAACCAGCCCGCATAGCGTCCTCACTCTCTCCCCAGTAGGTGCGGCCGGCAATACTAAAGTCAAATTCATTATCTGATAACCAACGCAGCCCCTGTAATGCAGGTTTCCATGAACGACTCCCCCGCTCTTTTGTGTGTAGAGTTTCATTATAGTGATCTAGTGACACTCGAATTTTTAAATGGTTTGGATATTGTTGTTTTAAATCAAGGAGGTCTTTGCTTGCACTTAGCATCGTCTTCATTGCGTTGGTCAGAATCAATACCCTGAAACCCTTTTGTAACGATAGGTAGAGCATTGCGATTAGGTCCTCATTGAGAAAAGGCTCACCTCCCGTGAAACCAATCTCCTTCGTTAAAAGCTGTTCTGTAGAAATTTCTTCAAGAAGTTTTCCGAAATCGCCTAAAGTGAAGAATGATAAGCGATCATTTGTTGGTGTCGATTCAATGTAACAGTTTTTACAACTAAGGTTGCAAAGAGTTCCTGTATTAATCCATAAGGTTTCAAGATTTGTAGGGCTCACGGTGGCTCGCAATTTGCCATCGATGGTTAAGTCTGGATTTTTAAATTTATTTATGTCTAAGTTATTAGAATTAAGTTGGACGGTGTGGATAAGATTATTCATTATTCTTAGTAGTAAATAAAACCGTAAATGATTTTGAAATTTCCTGAATGCTCAGAAAGGAGTTTATGTATCCTGCCAATGGCCTCTCTCTGAGAGGCCATTGATTTTTATCTATTTGTGGCGACTGATCGCTGAATTTTTTCTTCTCGCTCTTCCTTGAGGGCAATAAAGCCCTCTTCGTCCAAGTGAGTGACAGCAATCCATGCATGTGACATCTCATCGCCTGTTCTGCTCCCGCCGACAACCCACTGATCTGGGTCTGGGTTATTTGGGTTGTTGATGGTGTTGTCATACCATTGCTTCAATACAAGGACGGCTCCGGTGGGCAGTAACGGCGCACTATCAGGATCATAAATGTGACTGTGATGCCAAGTAGCGCTCCAATTCGAAATTTGACTGACCTGTTCTGTCCGACCGGTTTCGGGATAAAAAATTTCAAGCGAGGCTGCATTCATTCGAAGATGCCCGTGGGGTTGAAAGCTATCGATACGAACTGGATGGTCAAAAGAGTGGAAGCCCTGTGTC